>NZQU01000021.1 GCA_002696025.1 Crocinitomicaceae bacterium | reverse complement strand
GTTTGGTGGACAGGAAATCCAACAAATGGACCCAGCATTCCACATAGTTGGTTAAGTGTAAGTAATACAGATGCAACAATGGTAATGACAGAGATAGAAGGATGGGAAGATGATTGCGGAAGTGGTTGTAATTACAATCCGAATCCATCATTTTGGAGTTCTTGTTTTGGATTTGGAGATCAAAATAAAGATGGCCCAGCAAATTCAGGAAATATAAATTTTGTAAATGACCCACCATGTAGCTGGAATCAGTATGAAATAAACACAGGAGATTATTTTGCAAGACTACAGATTAATTGGGACTATGTAATACCTCTAGATCCTGGTGTTGTTAGTGGAAATCAAACGGTTTGCCCCGGAGGTGATCCAAGTTTATTTACATCAGATGCAAATGCATATCCATTTCATAGTAGTTTTTCATATCAGTGGCAAGAAGATCCTGGATGCACTGGAAACTTTTCAGATATAATTGGTGCAGATCAACCAACTTATGATCCCCCTGTAGGGCTTCTTCAGTCTACATGCTATAGAAGAGTATTAATATCAGCTTGCGGAACATTTTTTACAAATACAATAACCGTAAATGTTGGATCTGGCTCAACAAATCCAACATCAACAAATGCAAGCCAAAGTCCAATTTGTTCTGGTGCATCTTGTGACTTAGCAGTGATTGGAGGAAGCTTAGGATTAGGGGCAAATTATTATTGGTACGAGAACGGATGCGGTTCAGGCCCAATTATAGATAGTGGCTCAGTAATTACAGTTAATCCAACAACTACAACTACTTATTACGTTAGAATTGAAAGTGCTTGTTTTACAGGACCCTGTGTTAGTGTTGTAGTAGATGTATTACAACCATCTGTTGCACCATCAAACATTATAGCACAATCAACAACAATTTGTCCAGGTCAACCAACAAATCTTTCTGTTCAAGGAGGTTCTCTTGGCTCTAATGCAAATTGGAATTGGTACAGTGCCTCTTGTGGAGGCCTAAATATAGGAACTGGCCCCATAGTTAGTGTCAGTCCAAATGTAACCACAACATACTATGTTCGAGCAGAGGGCTCATGTGACACAACAGTATGTCAAAATATAACAATAAATGTTGGAATCTCCTCTACCCCTGCAGATTCTATAGAATTAAGTGTAAATAATATTTGCCCGGGTGATTCATGCCTTTTAATCCAATCAGGTGGGGTTCTAGGAAATGGAGACACTTGGGTCTGGTATACAGGAGCATGTGGTGCAGTTCCTGTTGGTGTTGGAGATAGTTTAATTGTCAATCCAAACTCAAATACAACCTATTATGTAAGAGCAATTGGAATTTGTGGAGCTTCTGCTTGTGCTGATACAACAATATTTGTTCAAAGTGGGTCTATTGCACCTACAGGAATTGAAGCAAATAATAATAACTTTTGTGTTGGAGATAGCTCAACTCTTCAAATAGAAAATGGATTTTTATCTAATGGTGCTTCATGGATTTGGTATAATAATTCTTGTGGTGGAGACTCAGTGGGTATTGGAACTAGCATTACCGTTTATCCAAATAATAGCAGTAATTATTATGTTAGAGCTGAAGGTGGAATTTGTGGAAATACAGAATGTCAGTCTGTATTTATTAATGTCTTTGATGCACAAGCATTTATAGTACCTTTTGATACACTATGTGGTTTAACCCAACCTATTTTACTTACAGGAGGAATGCCAACAGGTGGTATTTATAGTGGTAATGGAGTTTCTAATAATCATTTTTACCCTGCAAGTGCTGGATATGGAAGTCATATGATTTCATATAGCTTCATTTCAGATAATGGTTGTACTGCTGCTGATAGTACTTTATTTACAATTGTTCCCAGTTCAATAAATGCAACAGCAGAAGTTAATATTGAAGAGTGTTCGCAGGGAGGAGTTAACATTCTAATCAATGCTACAGGTAGTCTAACTGGTGACTATACAATGACTTGGTCAAATGATGAAATAGCAAATCCTTTAACAAATGTTCCTGCTGGATTTTATTCTGTTACAATTGGTGATGGATCAGGGTGCACTTACTATATCGACAGTATTGAAGTAGACAGAACTGTTTTATGTGTTGATATCCCAAATACATTTTCACCTAACAACGATTTATATAATGATACTTGGAATGTTAATTTAGAACCATATGGTGGTGCCTCCTATGTTCAAATATTTTCAAAATGGGGACAAATAGTTTTTTCATTAAATGAAATAAATGAATTTAGTTGGGATGGAAAGTTTAAAAACAAACCGCTACCAGCTGGAACTTACTATTACATAATGGAACTCAATGACATTGAGTATGGCAAACAAACAGGACCAATTACAATTATAAGATGAGAATACTTACATTCTTCTTTATATTAATGATTAATGCATTCGCAATAAGCCAGCAAATAGCACTAACAAGCCAATATATTATCAACGAATTATCTATAAACCCAGCTGTGGTTGGGCTTAAAGGTCATACACAAATTGGTTTGTCATTTAGAAGACAATGGTCTGGAATAGACGAAGCTCCTGTTACTCAAACCTTATGGGGTCATGCCCCATTAAGAGGAGGATTTGGAGTTGGAGGTGTTTTATACAATGATGTTTCGGGTCCAACAAGAAGAACAGGTTTTAATCCTGTTTTTGGATATCAAATGAGATTAAACAGGAAATATATGTTGAGTTTTGGTGGTGGTGCATCTTTAACTCAATATTTTTTAGATCGAAACCAAATGCAAACAGAATTACCAAATGACATTGCTGTTGATGAAAACTCAAACAATCAGTTTGTCCCTGATGCAAATATTGGTTTTTGGCTTACATCAAAAAATATGTTTGCTGGTATTTCCGCATGGCATCTAATACAATCTAAAAAAGATTTATTCCATATAGAAGCCATGGTTAAAAATACTCTTGATAGAACATACTTTTTTACATCTGGATATTCATTCACATTATCAAGGAAAGCTGAGTTTACACCAAGTTTTGTTGTCAGAATGATGAGAAATGCTCCATTAACATTTGATTTAAATTCAACATTTACTTATCAAAAAAAATATTGGGGAGGTATTTCATATCGATATAAAGATGCCGTCTCAATTTTAATTGGAATTAGATCAGGCCCCGTTAGAATTGGATATTCATATGATGCTGGTATTAGCAAACTTAATAGCTTTCACAATGGTAGTCATGAATTATTCTTAGGGATTGATGCTGGTGATTTATATGCAAAAAAAATACCTTGGAAAAGACGGAACAAGGTCTTTTCATCATTTTCAAACATGTAGTTTAAATAAAGATTATTAAATAGTTAATTTATAATATTCATTGTTATTTGGAGAATAATAATTGAATATAATCAAATAATAAATCTGTCCATTTATTTTAATAAAATCTGCTTATTTTAATAGTATCAAACATGTAAACTATAACAAATGAAAACCTTTATTTTGTCATCACTTAAATTTAAATTCAATAGAGTATTTACCCTACTTTTAGTTATTGGATTTTGGATTGACAAAGGTTCTATATCCTAAATGTTTAAAATTTTAGTTTAGCCACTAATAAAAAATTAAGCATTTAGATAAGGGTTATAGTTAATTATCAATTGCCGACAAGCCTTATATTTAAAGGCTTTTTGGCATGTCTTATGTTTTTGTTAATAACTTTTTGTTTTTTGTTTCATAAAAAACGAGGTATAATAGTTTGTTTTTCTTAATTCATTTTATACTTTAGCCACGTCAAACTCAAACTCAAACTATGAAAACCAGAAACCTAAGGCTTCTAACTCGTCCGGCTACGCCAATGTTTTACTTACCAAAGGCGTTATCTATTACCATATTTAGTTTATATTCATCATTCCTTTTTGGTCAATGCACAAATACTTCAGCATATCCATCAACTGGAATTGATGCCCCAAGCTCAGGAACTGTAACCATCTCTTCTTGTCAATATCAATCAGAATATTGTACTATTAACAACATAATGAATCAGAATACATACACTTCTACCTATGACTTAGGTGGATATGTAACAGTTCGCTCTGGCACATTTGATGGACCAGTGGTAAAACAAGGAAGTAGCCCTTTAACATGGACCGCAACTTCAACCGGAACACATTATATTCATTGGACAACTGATGCATCATGTGGTCAAGCTACATCATGTGGTGTTTCAACTATTGAATTTGTAAGTTCTGGAAGTGGAACCACTCCATTTGTTCCTAGCTCTGGAAGCAACTCCTATTTATTATGTTCAGGTTCTATTACTGACCATATGCTAACAAATGACTATTCAAGTTCTTGTGATGGTTACTCTACTATTTACCCTGGTACACCTGGTCAAATGGTTCAATTAAGTGGGACTATTGATACCGAAATAAATTATGATTATGTATACGTTTATGATGGAGAAACACCATCATCTACATTGCTATACCAAGGAAGTGGATCAGAGTCAATTGGAATTTTAACGGCATCAAATATTTCTGGCGCTTTAACCGTAAGATTTACATCTGATGTTAGTGTTCAGTATCCTGGATTTGACCTAACGATTGCTTGTGCATCTGCTTGTACTGGAACTCCAAATTCAGGCTCTATAGCCATTTCAGCATCTACTGGCTGCCCAAATGAAAGTGTTACCTTAACAGGTACAGGATTAAGCACAAGTGCTTTTATGACCTATCAATGGATGTCCTCTTCTAGTTCTAATGGAACGTATTCAAATATAAGTGGAGAAACATCTACAACACTTACTACTGCTCCAAGTTTAACAACTTATTATAAATTAAAATCTACATGTACAAATAGCTCTCTATCAAGCGAATCAAATATTGAAATGAGGGATGTTTCTTCTTTATCAGGAACGTCCGGATACACTTGTGGTACAGGAAGTGTAACATTAAATGCCAGTGCAAGTTCAGGAAATGTAGAATGGTACACAGATATTTCAGGTGGAACTTCAATATCTACTGGAAACAGCTTCAATACAGGGTCAATTAGTCAATCAACAACTTATTATGCTGCATCATCCAATTGCCCATCTTACAGAACAGGTATTACTGCTACTGTTAAAGCTACACCGTCTGTTGATGCTGGATCTCCAGCTTCATTTTGTGCAGGTGGAAACACCCAATTAAATGGTTCTATTACAGGAACAAATGACAATGGATCTATTGGAAATGGAACCTCTGGATTTTATCAAAGCCCACTAAATAGATTTTATGACTATAGTTGTAGTGAAATGATTTATCTCCAAACTGAGATTGGAAAATCAGGACCTATTAATACCCTTTCATTTAATAAATTTTCAGGAGACAATTCAGTTGTAATATCAGACATAACTGTCTACATGAAGCATTCTACAGCAAGTTCATTTGTTGATGGAACTACTTCAATAGCAGGATATACTCAAGTTTATTCTGGTTCATTCCCAAACAATGCTCTTGGTTGGAATGAAATAACCCTAACTACTCCATTTAATTATGATAATATTAACAACCTTCAAATACTTGTTGTAAAGGGTTATGAAGCATATACATCTGACCGTCCATATTATAAGTACACCAATTCAAGTCCTACAAATATGATTAGAATGTATTATAGTGATTATGACGAATGGTCAAGCAGTCAAACACTAACAGCAGATTCATGGAGGCCAGACATTCAATTTTCAATTGGAAATTCTGTTACTCAAGCATGGACACCTGCAACTGGATTAGATGACCCGAGTTCTTTGACTCCAACAAGTACAGCATCTACAACTACCACATATACTTTAGAGGCAACTTCTTCAAACGGATGTGTTGTAACAAGTCCTGTCACCATTACAGTAAATGCACTACCAACAATAAACGTAACTCCTGCAGCTGCATGTGGAAATTCAACTATTGGTTTATCTGCAACAGCTTCATCAGGAACCAGTGTAGAGTGGTATAATAACTCAACAGGTGGAACATCAATAAATACTGGATCTAATTTCACCACTCCTCTTCTAAATGCATCTACAACATATTATACATCCACAACTGATGCAAATGGATGCACTACATCACCAAGAGAAGAAATAACAGCAACAATTAATACCATTCCTGCAGCCGATGCTGGAACGGATAAAAATGGACTAACAATGTGTGGCCTAGAAACTGTTAACATGAATGCTGTACTTGAAAGTGGCTTTAGTGGAGAGTGGACCATTTTATCAGGTGTTAACATCCTTGCTAATGATATCACTGATCCAAATACAGAAATAAACCCAGCGTCATATGGTGGAAATACAGAATTACAATGGGAGGTCACCAATCAAAGCACTGGATGCTCTAATACGGCAATCGTCAACGTTGAATTTTTACAACCCAATACAAACAGCATATCAAATCCTCAGACAGGAGATTTCCTTTGGAATGGTATGACAGATTCAGACTGGAGCGGTAATTCAAACTGGTATGAATATCAAGCAGGTGGATATTGGAAAATGATGAACAGTGGAGAACCAAGCACATCTGACCCAGTTTACATTATGTCATCAGTTGATGGAGGAACATGTATCAGTTCATCAAATAACCCAACTCCTGCTAATAATGAAAATGTTAATGACCTTAACATTATGACAGGAGCCACACTTAATTTAAATTCAGGTAGTAAATTAATAATTCAAGGAAACCTTAATAACAATGGCTCGATTATCAGTGGAGCAAATTCAAGAATTATAATGAATGGTTCAAGTGACCAGTCAATTAATGGAAACCAAACTACATTATATGAATTAAAGATTAATAAAACTTCAGGTGATCTTTTAATAAACACCCCAGTAGTTGTTTCAAATGAATTAAATATGACTTCTGGTGATATCATAAACTCATCATTATTGTGCCTTGGAGAAAGCTCATCTAAATATGGAACTCTTGTCTATTCAGATGGTATTATTAAAGGTGCATTTAGAAGGTATTTTCCAACTTCTGCATCCAATAACTTCTTATTTCCTATTGGAAAAGATTCATACAAAAGAGAAACGTCAATATCATTCCCTTCAAGCCCCGGAAACGATCAATATTTGACAATGGAATTTATTACTGGAGCTCCTGGTTCGGGATCTGGATTATACAATGGATTACCCTTAACGACTCAAGACGGTCAGTTAATACAACAATATAGCAACGAAGGATATTGGCAAATAGACCCAACAAATAATGACTATAGCTCAAGCATCAACTCAAGTCCTTATAGCATTAAAATTCATGCAAAATCTGTTTCTGGAGTTATGGATAGAAATACAATTAGAATTATTAAATCTCCAGGACCAAGTCACGATACATGGATAGAATGTGGAAACTACGCCTTGACAACAGGAAGTAGCAATGACGATTTTTACATTACAAGTGATAATGCGATTGGATTTAGCTTTTTTGGACTTGGTGGAGACAATGACAATCCACTACCGGTAGACTTGATTTCATTCTCTGCAAGTTGTAACAATGAAAACATAGATCTTCATTGGAGCACAGCAACAGAACACAATTCAGATTATTTTATGATTGAAAAATCATCTAATGCGATAAATTGGAGAGAAGTACATATGGTAAATGCAGCGGGTAATAGTACAGAAAAATTAAATTATCATGTTACAGATAATGATCCTTCATACAGTGAATATTATCGTTTATCTCAATACGACTTCGACGGTTCGGTTCATAGTCAAGAAACCATTAGAATCAATTGCTCAAGCTCAAATAATCTTAATATCAGCTCATATCCTAACCCAAGCAATAACAAGTTTAATTTAATGATTGAAAACAATGAGTTAATTGAAAATAGCTTGATAAGAATCGTTGATTCTCGTGGGTCAGAGGTATACCAAAAAATAGAATCAATTAACGATGGAACAACATTAATAAAAATAGAACATGTCAATTTAAAGCCCGGTGTTTATACAATATTGATTGAAGGAAATAACAATAAAATTATAAGAAAGAAACATATTGTTCAATAAAATCCACTAGATTGACTCACCCAAACCCAAGTAATGGACAGTTTGAGTTGCTTTTGGCAAATAAACATCGTTTAAAGAAAGCAACTCTTAAAATTATTGATTCGAAAGGTGCTTTGATATCAAAAAAAACAGTACAGATTAAACAAGGAATAAATATTCTTAAAATCAATGAAACCAAAATAAGTACTGGGATTTATTACATTAAAGTCATGAATAATAAAGAAACTATTCAGACCGTTAAGCATCGAATTCAATAAAAAAAGGCCTCACAAATGTGAGGCCTTTTGCATTAAAAAAATTAATTAATAAAAATCTTTTTTGATGATGGAATGTTGTCAAGAAACATATTGACCACATATATTCCGGGTTTTAAAGATTTATATAGGGTAACTTCAAGTTCATTTTGTCCTATAGAAGATAAACCAAAATTTGATGAATAAACAGATTTTCCATTTAAATCAACAATATTCAAAGATAAATTTCCATTTTTAAATGCCCCAAAAGAAAAATTTAGAACATTACTATGAGGAGAATAATTAACATTTAAATTTGAAATTAGTTGATGATCTTCAATTTCACCAAAAGGTGCACCTATTGTATGTTGAGATAAGTATATAGCATCACCACTAGTATTGCCATTCCCATTTGCAGAATTTGAGGCTACATAAAATGTAGCTGGACCAACAGCTGAGCTAGGCACCACCCAATCCCGCGTCCAAGTTGTAGTCGCATTACTATTACTTGATGAAGTATGATTTGCATATTTTTTAGATCCTTGACTAGAAATACTAGTCCCATTACCTGCAGTAAAATCCCCCATCATGTCATTATTAGAATCTAAAACAATTGCTTGAAACCCCTTTTTGGATGGATTTGATGACATTGTTAATGAGACTTGATGTGTGGCTCCAGGAATATAATCTGTAACAACATTGCCCCCTGTAGAAACAACCAAAAGATTTTCGCTAGTACCATCTAGAGTTGAACCAGCATGACAACCAGTACAATTATTTTCACCCGGAGCACCTGTTTTTCCAGGAGGAGAACCTCCAGCATTAAAAGGAGACTTATGATAGGTTAAAAATTCAAATTTTGAATTATTTAAAGAGCTCAATAATAATCCACAACAGATTAATGATGAAAATAGAATGTAATTTTTATTCATGGTTTATAAAGTTTAGTTTATTAAGTTACTAAAAAAAAATATTAATACCACTTTTATGGTATTGATATTCAAAAGTATAATCTTATTTTGCATCTTGAAATGTACATGCTAAACAATTGCATGTATAATTAAGTATCTCTATTAATTGTTTAATTTCCCTTGCACAATCCAACAGTTGAAAATCTCAATTAATGAATCTGGTAATGGAGGCCCACCAATTGGCATCAACATAAAACCTCCTGAAGCAGTTATAGAATTAAAACATTGATTGGCATTTGCAGAAATCTGTGTGTGATTGGTAAGTTCAACTACTGAACCATTGCCCACAGAATGACAACCAACACAATTGTTTTGAATCATTGGAAGAATCTGAGTAGAGAAATAAACTGTATCAGCACATTGTTCAGGAGGTAATACCTGTACCTTATCTTTTCTGCAGGAACAAAAGGATATGCTTATTAATAAAATGAAAAAAACACTATTTAGTTTCATTGTTTAAATTTTAAAGTCTCTAGCTATACTAAAACCAATTCTAAACTCACCATCCATCCAATTTGAATAAGTACAAGGAATAAATTGAGTTTCACCAAAACCTTGAGAATTGGTAAAATTAATTTTAAAATTATGCCCATTGGTTATCCATTCAAAAGCAATACCCAAACTATTTTTGTTATTGGCTCTTAAACCATCTTGATTAAATGCATGATAATACTCAGCTGACAGAGAAAACTCTTTTGAAAGCCTAAATGCAAAAGCAGAACCAAGTGCAAAAACCCCATTTTGGTCATCAATATCAACATAATTACGATGTGTATATGTTGGCATTATTGATAAACTTAACCTTTCTCCAAATTTTCTTGCAATATTGATTTGAGATGAATACGCCAATCGATGAGCAAAATCAGGAAAATGAGCAACCTGACTCTGATCCATAGAAGGCTTCATGTATGTTAAACTAGCACATTCTATTAAAGCTAAAGAAATCGGAATTCCTTTTTCTTTGTTTTGAGTTAAAAACCGATACTTTACAAAGCCATCTAATAATGATCTGTATGGATTTCCAGCTCCCTTACTCCTACCAAAACCTAGCATTAGTTTATCCGAAACACCATATTCAAAAGCAAAACGAACATCTGCAACATTATCAAACCCAAACATGTTTTGAATTCCACCATTTGCACCAGCAAAATCACCAAAACGATGCTCTATTCTAAATTGCAAAATTCGAGCTTTAAGCGTTTCAACAGAATGTCCATTAATAATTCTAGTGGAAGTATAAGTCTCCTGAACATCCTGTCCAAAAGAATACCCAATAAAAAGCAAACTAAAAATCAATATGTATGTTCTTTTCATCATTTTTCTGATAGTTTTTTCATGTATGCAATTAAATCTTCAATTTGGTCATCACTCATTTTCTCTTTGCTATATTGTGGCATATACTGTTGCCTGCCTCTTTTTGCATATGTTCCCCATCTGATAATTTGATATAAAGATTGATCCTTATATCCTTCAATATATTTTAAGAAAAAATCACCTGTTAATTTACTATTATCAAGCCCTAAATAAGTAACTCTTTTTTCACCATGGCAATGCAAGCAACTTCTTTCAAATAATTCTTCGCCATTTTCTGAATTTCCATTTTCTCCATACCGTCTTTTATCCTTAGGCATGGTGTAAAGGAAATTAGCAGGATAAGACTGAAAGTATTCATCCTTAATAGAATAAATCAAGCCTCTTTTTTCTCCATCATCTAAATTTTGATATTTAAGCAAGTTCTTTTTTTGATTGGCATCTAAACCTAAATCTTTAATTTTTAATTCTTCAGATTTAAAATAATGCATAATCGCCTCAAGCTCCCAATCTTTTAGGACCCTGCCAGATGAACAATATTTGGAACAAACCTGAATTGCTTCAGGCAAATCATCTTTTGCCTTATCTACAAGTCCGTCATATTTTTTTCTATAATCGCCATTATAAAAAGATGTTCTATTATAAATACCCCACAAAGTAGAACCTGGGAGAAATGGAAGATCATTTTTTATGGCATAAACCAATCTTTTTTGAGGATTGTTATCCTTAGGATGCACCATTCCTAAACCTCGTTCTGATCCAAACTCTCTTTGTGTATTATGACAATCGGTACAAACAAAATAGGGGGAAATTCTTTTTGATTTCTTTCCATTATATGTTGTAAACCCGTTAAAAACAAGGTCTTTGCCCATTTCTGCTTTTTTAGAGTCCAAATCAGCAATGTGATGTTTATACGCCGAGTCACCTAATTTAATCAATGCTTCTTCTACTCCCCATTCATCAACTTCTAAATGACCAATATTGACTTTAGGCCTGCTAAAATCATAAGAAGTAAGGAGGGTTAAGATTGCTAAAAAAGAAAAAAATAAAAATTTAGACATTGGTTGTTGAAATTTAATGAATTTCGATGTTTTTTCATTGAATATCATGTAAATTTGTAATGAATCTAAATAAGATATGAAAAAATTACCATTACTACTATTTTTACTAATGTTTCAAAATTCTTTTGCACAAGTTTTTAGATATGAGAAAACTGAGAAAAAAGATGCTCAAAACATAACAATAGAAAAAATATCTGAAGATGAATTACATAGTACTTATTTGATAACAGTATTAAACCATGTCCCTCTTCACTTTCACAAAGATCATTCTGAAAACATTATCGTTTTGGAAGGAGAAGCCATTATGAAAATTGGTAATGATACCTTGAATATTTTACCAAAAGATCAAGTAACTATTCCTAAAGGGACACACCACGAAGTAATCAAAGTCCTTGGAAAAAAACCTTTAAAAGTAATTTCTGTTCAATCTCCAAAATTTGATGTAAAAGATCGTTATTTTATTAAAAAGAAAGATTAATAACCATACATACCTCCATTTACAGGTATGGTTTGACCAGTAACATAAGAACCAGCATCTGAAATAAGGTACTCAATTAATTCGCAAACAGCCAAAGGATCTCCAAGAGATTTTTGAGGTATTTCAGAAATTATTTTTTCTATTTGATCAGACGGCACCTGCTCAATCATTCCTGTATTAAAATAGCCAAGTGCTAAATTATTTACTGTGATTCCATTAGAACCCACCTCTTTTGACATTGTCTTGGTCAAACCTGACAAACCAGCCTTAGATGCCGCATAAGCAACAGTCCCGGGAAAACCAGTTTGAGAAACGACAGAGGAAAGGTGAATAAGCCTTCCAAACTGCTGTTTTTTCATAATTGGCAACACAAGCTTATTAATAATAAAAGGGGCCGTTAAATTAACTGCAATTGTCTCATTCCAACTATCAAGAGTGGTTTTCCATGAAATTGCATTTTTTGAAATACCTGCACAATGCAAAACTGCATCAATTCTCCCAAAAGACTTCATGGAAGAAGTGACAAAATCCTCTATTTCCGATTCTTTGGTTAAGTCACATGTAAGAACCTTGACATTTTGATTGTCATTTATTGAAACATCCCTAGAATGGCTTTGCAATATTAATTGATGTCCTTTCTTTAAAAAGAAATTTGTCAATTCACTCCCAAAACCACCAGATGCTCCTGTTATTAAAATAACCATAAAAATATATTGAATAACAAAAATAAGTCTTTGTACTTAAGCAAAGAATTAAATAAGCTTTTTTATTTTTACATAAAAAAAAACAATGTCATTAAACTGGACAACACTTAAAGAATACGAAGACATTACATTCAAATATTGTGATGGAGTTGCACGTATTGCATTTAATCGCCCCGAAGTTCGTAATGCTTTTCGGCCAAAAACTGTGGATGAAATGCTTGAAGCACTTATTTTTTGCCATGAAAGTCAAGAAATAGGAGTTGTACTTATTTCAGGTGAAGGCCCCTCTCCAAAAGATAATGGATGGGCTTTCTGTTCTGGTGGTGACCAACGTGTTAGGGCCCCAAGAGGATATAAAGGAACTGATGGAGTTAGTAAATTCAATATTCTAGATGTTCAAAGACAAATTCGCTTTATGAATAAAGTCGTCATTGCTGTAGTACCTGGATGGGCTGTTGGTGGTGGACACAGTCTTCATGTGGTATGCGACCTAACCTTAGCATCAAAAGAGCATGCGATTTTTAAGCAAACAGATGTGGATGTTGCCAGCTTTGATGGTGGCTTTGGATCTGCTTACCTTGCTCGCCAAGTTGGGCAAAAACGAGCTCGTGAAATATTTTTTTTAGGAGCTAGTTATTCAGCTCAAGAAGCATTTGAAATGGGAATGGTAAATCGTGTTGTTGAACATGATCAACTAGAACAAACCGCTTATGAATGGGCACAAGAAATTTTAAGAAAAAGCCCTACAGCAATTAAGATGGCTAAGTTTGCATTCAACCTTATTGATGATGGACTTGTAGGGCAACAAGTCTTTGCTGGAGAAGCAACGAGACTTGCCTATATGACTGAAGAAGCTACTGAAGGAAGAAATGCCTTTCTTGAAAAAAGAGATCCTGATTTTAAGAAATTTCCAAAATTCCCATAAAACAAAAAGCCCTAGGGAAAATCCCCAGGGCCTAACTACACTAAACTATTATATGAAAACTAGATAATTACATTTTTGTTTTTGTCATGTTTTACTTTGAACCTAAAGTCAATTACTTTTTTGTCTTTTGGTTTTAATTTCACCCGCCATTCTAATATTCCTGTTCTGTCTTCTTTTTTTGCATTGCTTATATTTTTTGCCTCTATTGTAATGTCAGTAGTTTGACTGATTGGAACTTGATCAAGCAGTGTAAGTTCAATTGGTGTTGCTTTTAGGTTTTTAACCTCAATTGAATATGCAAAGTTTCTTTCAACTCTATCACCTATTACTTTTTCTTTACAGTCTTTTTTTAGCAATTTTCTTTTGATCTGCACATTTGGATCTTTACCTAAACTAAGGCTAAGCGTATCATCCATAGAAGTTGGATCCACATAAGTTTCGCCCATATACGTACCATCGAAGAAAATATTTGCCTTTGCCGGAACCAAACCTAAATCATCAAGTTTTGATATTTGAGCAACCATGTATACGGATTGATCTAATTTAGGAACTGCAAAATGCTTGAACTTAGCCTCTAAATCAATATTCTTTATTAAAACAATATGATGATCATTGTTTGATTTAATAGAATATGGTAAATCAATTTTAAACTCAGCAGAAACCAACTGTCTAACGACACTTACAAACTCACTTGAAGCTCTAGCACCAGCATCATCCTCTGAATCAAAAACAATGGTTTCTTGTAAATTTTTATCCGCATTAAAATCTTTAACATTATGAAAACCCATACTTTTCATTTCCTGCTTCATTTTACTTGGAGCATTGAGTGAATTATTGTAAACACCATTCCCACCATAAGATCTTGCTCTTGAATATGCTATATACCAAGGGTGAAGCGTTGGTTTCGTTTTATTTTGATACGGGTTGTTGGTTGATATATTTATCTTTACATTTTTCCAGTTTAAACCTGTCTTTTGATATACCTTTGCCTTGTAGTTTAAATTGACCTTTCCATCGTCTTTTTTAGTTCTAAAATCATAATGAGGTATCCATCCTGCATTAGATGATAAATAGCTGACATTGATTTTTCCTCGTGCTGCCTGCTTAGTCATTAGCGTAACAATAATTCTATGAATTGGTTTCTTTTTTTTAGGAGACAAACCAGTGTTTTTTTGATAATTTTTAAGATCCTTTAGCCTCTCATTCATTTTTGATTTAAGGTGATTCTTAACATTTTTCTTTTTATCTAAATTCAATAATTTTTTATTGATTTCTATCATTTTAAAAGAATAATAATCCAATGTGGTTTTTAACAACTCTAATGAATCATTAATTTTACCCTGTCCTCTAACAGCTCCATTTGAGCTTAAAATATTTCTACTCGCATTAAAAACATTTATTTCATCTTGAATCTCTTTAATTTCATAATTAATAGATTTTATTGAATCCATTAGAAACTGAATATCTCTTTTTATTTTTAATGGCATACCCTCTTTGGTAACAGGCTCTGGCTTTGGGTAAAATATCTTATGTTTACTGTCTAAAATAATTACATCTCCAGTAGCTTTAACTTGAATACTATTAGGATCTATAAAAGGACTAATTCCCTCGATAATGATCTCAGATGATCCTGCATTTTTTATTGAATAATTTGCCTTTTGAAAGAGTTGAACTCCTTTTGCATAAACAGTCACTTGAGTAACCTTTGACTTTACAATATTTTCTTCGATTGCGTTGACTCCTATACTTGTAAAAAGAAGAGCCACTAATAAAATTGATTTTTTCATGTTCTTTAGTTTTGCATTTAATACAAGACTAAAAAAGATTGGTTCAAAAAAAAATAAACTTATTTATAAATATCTTAAAAACAGATACTTACACAGCTATTTGCTTTTGCTGATGAATAATGAAACCACTTCCTCCCACACAAATTTAGCAGTGTTATCCCAAGAAAACAACTTGCTTCTTTTTAAACCATTTGCGACCAATTCTCTGTATAATTCTTCACTATTCACAAGCGTTAACATTTGATTTTTTATATCATTAACATCAAAAGGATTACAGTAAATTGCAGCATTTCCTGCTACTTCTGGCAAACTGGTTTTGTTTCCACAAATAATTGGCACACCGCACTTCATTGCTTCTACTATAGGAAGCCCAAAACCCTCAAAATAAGGAACATAAGATAAGGCGTAGGCAGAGCCCATATACTTACTTAACATTTCATTTGACAGATGTCCAGTAAAAACAACTAAAGAACTAACATTCTTAGGTATCTCAAGTGAATTTCCTCTCCACATAGATTCACCAATAATAATCAACTTAAAATCCTTTTGACTCTCCTCAATAAATAAAGAAAATGAATTGATTAATCTTTGAACATTTTTTCGTGGGTGAATAGATCCAACAAATAAAAAATATGGGACTCCATCGGTATGTTTATTTATAAAATTATTTTTTGTGTCTTGATCAAGCTTCTTATAGCTCTCGGAAACTCCATTCCATATAACCCTTATTTTTTCTGAAGAAACATGATATTTCTTGACAAGATCTTCTTTTGTTGTATTTGAAACCGTAATAATCTTATTTGATTTTTTAGCAAATAGAGGAAAAAAAGTTCTAAGGTACCTACTTGAAAACCATGGTATGTCTTTTGGGTAATATTCAAAGCTTATATCATGAATTACACTAATTTGAGGAACTTTTGATAGTAAGGAAATATAACCATCAGGAGACAGAAAAATATCAATTTTATATTTCTTTAAAGCGCGTCTTACAGACCATTCAAACCACCAAATAAATAAGAATGGATGACGTGCCTGTGGAGACAAAACAACACATTCAACATTTGAATTAAAAACAAATTTAGGGTCAACAGCCCTGTCAAAAAAAAGAACAAATTCACATTGGGGATTGCTGTTGGTAATTCGAGATACAATTTCATATGTATACCAACCAAAGCCCTCCATTTTTGATGGCAGAAGAAACCTAGTGTTTATTGCTATGCGCATGTTTTATCATTCACATTAATCAATGAACTAAGTGATTTTTGAACACCATTCCATAAATTAATTCTCATTTGCATAGCTTTAACAGATGCATCTGTTGCCTCTTTCCATTTATTTTCATCATTGCCACACAACTGAATAATCATATTTAAAGCCATTGGACCATGTTCTCCTCCATCAACCTCTATGTGTCTTTCAAGATAATATGTTAACAAACTAAGAGATTGCTTAGATTCCTCATCAACTTGACGAACAATTTCTAGAAACATATCAGGAATTAAATCTTCTCTACCAAAAGTGAATATTGCTGCAATTACATGAACCTCTTTATTCAAAACAGCATCAAATGTAAAGTGTAAAAAAGATCTTGTTTCTGGGTTCATTTCAACTTTGTCAAATGCATCAAAAACATTCTCTCCATCATCAACTAAAGAAAGTAGTTTTTTTATATGATTTGTATTGGCTCCGGCCTCCTACATTGCCTCTATATACATCTCATAATGACTGGCAGCAACACCTTTATCATTAACATCACTTTCCTCGCCCCAAACAATCTCATTGATCAGCCTTCTAGTTGCTGGATTTCCATTTGGTGTCCAGGGAATAGTAGTACTTGTCAAATTTATTTGGAGTGATTTTAATAGACTCATAAAATCCCAAACAGCGTAAACATGCTGCTCCATAAAATATTGAATAGATTTGATAGAATTAAGTTTTGAATATAATTCATGATTGACTAATTCTCTTCTGTAGGGATCTAAAGCCTCTTCTAATTTTTCTATATGTTTATTCATACTATTATGTGTTTTTAGTATATAACAATTTACAAGACATAAGAGTTTAGTCTTATTTTAATTTTTAATTTTTAAGCCCAATTCATCTAGCTGTTCTTCAGCTAGAAAAGAAGGTGCTTCAATCATGACATCTCTTCCACTATTATTTTTTGGAAAAGGAATATAATCTCTAATAGATTCTGAACCACCCATTGTGGCCACCAATCGATCCAAACCAAATGCGATCCCTCCATGAGGTGGTGCGCCATATTCAAATGCATTCATTAAAAATCCAAACTGATCTTTCGCTTCTTCTTTTGAAAAGCCCAAAAGATCAAACATTTTTTCTTGAAGACCTCGATTATGGATACGGATAGACCCACCTCCTAATTCAACTCCATTAACAGCCAAATCATATGCATTTGCACGAACTTTACCTGGATCTGATTCTAAAAGGGATTCATCTTCTTTTTTAGGCGAAGTAAACGGATGATGCATCGCATGCCACCTATCGTTATCTTCATCCCATTCGAGCAATGGAAAATCCACAACCCATATTGGTTTAAACTCCTTAGGGTTTCTCAAACCTCTTTCATCTGCAACATGCAGTCTTAGCTCGCTTAATTGCTTTTGGGTTTGTTGTTTCTCCCCTGAAAGAACCAATAATAAATCTCCTTTTTGCATTTCAGCTTTGTCAGCCCATTTCTTTAAATCATCTGAATTGTAAAATTTATCTACTGAAGATTTAAAAGTGCCATCTTCATTATATTTTAAATAAATCATTCCTTTTGCTCCAATTTGAGGTCTTTTAACCCAATCGATCAATTTATCGAGTTGTTTACGAGTAAAAGATGCTGCTTCGCTTACATTTATTGATAAAATCGCTTCAGAATTGTCAAAAATTCCAAAGCCTTTACCCTTAGCTTCATCTGAAATGTCAACAAACTTCATCCCAAATCGAATATCGGGTTTATCAGATCCGTATAGATTCATAGCATCACTATATGTGATTCTTGGGAATTCATCGGTAAAAGAAACGTTTAAAATTGAGGCAAATAGATGCTTAATCATTCCCTCAAAAGTTTGAAGAACATCTTCCTGTTCTACAAAAGACATTTCGCAATCAATTTGTGTAAATTCAGGTTGTCTATCGGCTCTCAAATCTTCATCTCTAAAACATTTTACAATTTGATAATACCTGTCAATTCCTGATACCATTAACAATTGTTTAAATGTTTGAGGAGACTGAGGCAAGGCATAAAACTGACCATCGTTCATTCTACTTGGAACAACAAAATCTCGTGCTCCTTCAGGTGTTGACTTAATCAAAACAGGGGTTTCAACATCCATAAACCCTTGTGAATCCATATATTTTCTTGTTTCTAGAGAAACTTTATTCCTAAGAAGAAGGTTGTTTTTAACAACAGATCTTCTCAAATCAAGATAACGATATTCCATTCTCAACTCCTCTCCTCCATCTGTGTTTTCTTCGATTGTAAAAGGAGGCGTTTTAGACGCATTTAAAACACTTAGTTCTGAAACAACAACCTCTACCTCGCCAGTTGGCATATTTTTATTCTTGCTTTGTCTTTCAACAACTTCTCCATTGATTTGAATCACATATTCACGACCCATTTTTCGTGCCTCAAGACAAAGATCGGTGTTTGTTTCCATATTAAACGCCAATTGTGTTATCCCATATCGATCACGAAGATCAATAAAGGTCATACCACCAAGATCTCTAGATCTTTGTACCCAACCTGATAAAACAACTTTTTTTTGAACGTCTGCAATTCTTAATTCGCCGCAAGTATGACTTCTTAGCATATCTTAATTTTAATTGAGCACAAAAATAAGAAACAAAAGTCTATTTGATTGATCTATTAAGGAAAGAGATTACATATTTCTTCTATACTGCCCTCCAACTTCAAATAATGAGTTTGTAATTTGCCCCAAAGAAGAATATTTACAAGCCTCCATCAACTTCTCAAACATATTGTTATTGTTTATAGCAGCATGCTGAACATTTTTAATTTCGACAGAAAATTTATCCGAATTACCCTTATGAAGATTTTTTAACATTTCAATCTGATACTTTTTCTCGGACTCAGTAGCTCTGATAACCTCTTTTGGTAAAATTGTAGGGGATCCTTTTGAACTCAAGAAAGTATTGACTCCAATAATTGGAAATTCACCCGTATGCTTAAGCATTTCATAATGCAAAGATTCTTCTTGAATTTTAGAACGCTGATACATTGTTTCCATAGCACCAAGTACGCCCCCTCGTTCTGTAATTCGATCAAATTCAATCAAAACAGCTTCTTCAACCAATTCCGTTAAATCTTCAATTATAAATGACCCTTGCAGTGGATTTTCATTCTTGGCCAAACCTAACTCTCTATTTATAATTAACTGTATGGCCATAGCTCTTCTAACTGAATCTTCTGTAGGAGTTGTAATTGCCTCATCATATGCATTTGTATGCAAAGAATTACAATTGTCATAAATAGCATATAAAGCTTGCAATGTTGTTCTAATATCATTAAAATCAATCTCTTGTGCATGAAGAGACCTACCTGAAGTTTGAATGTGATACTTTAACATTTGTGCTCTTGGATTGGCACCATATTTTTTTGACAATGCTTTTGCCCAGATTCTTCTTGCAACTCTTCCGATAACTGCATATTCAGGATCAATTCCATTAGAAAAGAAAAAAGACAAATTAGGTCCAAAATCATTGATATCCATTCCTCTACTTAAATAATACTCAACATAAGTAAATCCATTGGCAAGGGTAAATGCCAATTGAGTAATCGGATTGGCCCCGGCCTCTGCAATATGATAACCAGATATGGAAACAGAATAAAAGTTCCTTACTCCATTTTTAATAAAGTATTCTTGAACATCTCCCATTAATCTTAATGCAAATTCTGTACTAAAAATACAAGTGTTTTGAGCCTGATCCTCTTTTAAAATATCTGCCTGTACAGTCCCCCTAACTTGTTTTAAAGTTTCTTTTTTAATTTTATTATATACGTCTTTAGGAAGAACTTGATCACCACTAACACCCAAAAGCATGAGTCCTAAACCATTATTTCCTTCAGGCAAATCACCTTGGTATTTAGGTCTTTCAACACCTTTTTTCTTGTAAAGACTTTCTATTTTCTTTTCAACATCTGATTGTATATCATTTTTAATAATATACTTTTCACAATTTTGATCGATAGCCGCATTCATAAAAAATGCCAGAAGCATTGGTGCTGGCCCATTTATTGTCATCGAAACTGAAGTAGATGGGTCGGATAAATCAAAGCCTGAGTATAGTTTTTTTGCATCATCAAGACAACATATTGAAACACCAGCATTTCCAATCTTACCATAAATATCAGGTCGCAAATCTGGATCATTTCCATACAATGTAACCGAGTCAAATGCAGTAGATAATCTTTTGGCAGGCATTCCTAAACTAACATAGTGGAATCGTTTGTTGGTTCTTTCAGGTCCTCCCTCACCGGCAAACATACGAGTTGGATCTTCACCCTCTCTTTTAAATGGAAATAAACCGGAAGTATAAGGAAATGTTCCAGGGAAATTTTCTTGAAGAGACCACCTTAATATTTCTCCCCAGCTTTTGAATTTAGGAACTGATACTTTAGGTATTTTACTCTGTGAAAGAGATTTTGTATGTGTTTGAATACTTAAAACTTTATCTCTTACTTTGAATTCAAAGACATCTCCTTTTAAGGCACTTATCTTTTCATCCCAATTTTGAATGATTTCCCAGTTTTTAGGATCAAAATTTAACTTCTCAAGTTGAAATGCTTCTTGAATTCCTTTGATTAATCGATCTTTATCCTCAATATCACTTTTTTCTAAAACATCAATGCTATTTTGAAGAGAATATAGCTTATCAGCAACCAAAACTTGCTGATCAACCCATTGATCATATGACCTGTTATTTTCTGAAATTTCAGATAAATATCTTGTTCTTTCTGGTGGAATGACAAAAATTTTCTCTGACATTTCTTTAGAAATTTCAAAATTTGAAGATAAAGTAGCTGCTGTATTTTTATTAATACTATCAACAATAACCTTATACAAGGTATTCATTCCAGGGTCATTAAATTGAGATGCTATGGTGCCATAAACTGGCATTTCATCAATGTTTT
>NZQU01000020.1 GCA_002696025.1 Crocinitomicaceae bacterium | reverse complement strand
GAAAAAATTGCTAAGTGGATAAAGCATGTTACTACGACAGCTAAAAAACCTCATCAATATAATTATTATCATGATGAGATTGGTTTTAATTATAGAATGCCTAATTTAAATGCAGCATTGTTGTTAGCTCAGATGGAACAACTGGATTCTTTTATTGATAAAAAAAGAAATTTAGCAATTCATTATAAATCTATTTTTGAAAAATTAGATATTGATTTTAAATGGGAATTAGAGAATACAAAAGCTAACTTCTGGTTGATTTGTATGGAGTTAAATAACAGAAAAGAAAGAAATGATTTTTTAGATTATGCTCATAGTAATGGAGTATTGGCAAGACCTATGTGGGAATTAATGATAGACCTGCCTATGTATAAACATTGTCAGCATGATGATCAAAAAAATGCAAGATTTCTCTCCGACCGTATTGTTAACTTACCAAGTAGCGTTGTTTAATAAATGAAAAAGTCAGTATATATTTTAGGTTATTCAGGGCATTCTTATGGTGTAATAGATGCGTTTTTATCAAATAATATTAATGTTAGTGGTTATTTTGATATAAAAGAAGCAATTAATAACCCTTATAATATTAACTATTTGGGGCATGAAAATGAATTGCCATTAACGGAAATAGTTAAAAATAATTTTGTTTTCCCATGTGTTGGTTCAAATAAACTTCGAAAAACATTAAGTGCTTTATTTTCTAAAGCTAATTTAAATGAAACCTCTATTGTTCATAAAAATGCATATGTTAGCAATAACTCTTCTATAGGAAAATCAACAGTAGTATGTAATGGGGCATTAATTAATCCAAATTGTGTAATTGGTAATTTTTCAATTATTAATACAGGTGCAATAATTGAACATGATTGTTTAATTGATGACTTTGTTCATATTGCCTCAGGGGCTGTTTTAGCAGGAAACGTTAAAGTTAAAGAAATGTCTTTTATTGGGGCAAATGCAACCATTAAACAAGGTGTAAAAATAGGTCGTAATGTATTAATTGGTGCGGGTAGTGTTGTGCTTAATGATGTACCTGATAATTCTGTTTTTGTTGGGAATCCTGCCAAATATTTAAAAGAAAATGTTTACTAGAACAAAAATAATTGCTGAGGCAGGAGTTAATCATAACGGAAGTCTTGAAAGAGCTAAGCAATTGATAAAAATTGCTGCAGAATCAGGAGCTGATGTTGTAAAGTTTCAAACATTTAGCGCGTCTAAAATTGCATCAGAATCAACACCATTAGCTGATTATCAGCAAAATAATAACCTTATAAAAAATCAATTAGAACTTCTATCATCACTTGAAATCCCTTACAATTGGTACCAAGAGTTATTGAATTATTCAAAAAAATTAAATATTGAATTTGCATCTACTGCTTTTGAAATTGATGGGGTTGATTTTTTAGATGATTTGGGGCAGTGTTTTTTTAAAATTGCCTCAGGAGAATTAACCAATAAACCTCTGATTGAGCATATTGCTAAAAAAGGAAAAAAAATAATTATTTCTACAGGAATGGCAAATGTTGATGAAATTAATGAGGCTTTAAATTTATGTTACAATCATGGTGTCAGTAAAAATGATGTAACTCTTCTTCATTGCAATACTCAATATCCTTCACCATACGAAGACCTTAATTTAAATGCAATAGGAGCAATGAGATCAACTTTTGGTGTTGATGTAGGATATTCCGATCATTCTCTTGGAATAGAAGTTCCTATAGCATGTGTATCATTAGGAGCAACGGTTATTGAAAAACATTTTACAATTGATAGAAATGACATTGGGCCAGATCATGCTGCATCAATAGAGCCTCATGAATTAAAGAAAATGATTGAGTCGATTAGGAATATCGAAAAAGCTATTTCTGGATCTGGCCATAAAACTCCAAGCAAATCAGAAGTTAAGAATAGAGTTATTGCAAGAAGAAGTATTCATCTTGTTAAGGATGTATTAAAAGGAGCGGTTATTAAGTCAAATGACTTAATGATGATGAGACCTGGAGATGGAATTTCTCCTATGCAATTAAATGAAATTATTGGTAAAAAATACACAATGGATTTGCCTAATGGAACTAAATTGAAATGGGAAAACATACAATAAAACATATTGCCGTTTTAACCAGCTCTAGAGCTGATTATGGAATCTATCTTCCTTTGCTGAATAGATTAAAGAATAATGAAGGTTTTAAATTGTCTATCATTGCTTTTGGTTCTCACTGTAAAAAAGAATATGGATCAACTATTAATGCCATTATAGATGATGGTTTTGATATTTTTAAATCTATAGATGGTCTGATTATAGGAGATACACCTGAAATTATATCAAAATCTTATGCTAAAACACATGACCTTTTTGCTTCTTTTTGGGCAGAAAATTACAAGATTTTTGATTCTGTTCTTTGTTTAGGTGATCGCTTTGAAATGGCGGCTGCTGTTAATGCAGGTGTGCCTTTTAATGTAAAATTTGCTCATATTCATTCTGGTGAAACAACATTGGGTGCTATAGATAATATATATAGACATCAAATTTCAATTGCCTCAATTTTTCATTTTACAAGTAATGAAAATAATTTAAACAGAATTAATTCAATTGTTGGAAACTCATTTTCATCATTAAATGTTGGTTCTTTAAGTCTAGATAATATCAAAGATTTTCCTTTATATTCTAAGGAAGAATTTTTAAAAATGTGGGGTATAGATCTTAATAAACCTACTATTTTAATTACGGTTCACCCAGAAACTGTGAATTTTGAAAAAAACGAAATATATGCGAAAGAATTAGAACTTGCATTAAGTGAACTGACTAGTGAATATCAATTGCTTATTACATCTTCTAATATTGATACAAAGTCTTCTGTTTATGCTAAAATGTTTAATAATATACTTGAAAAAAATAAAAGTAAAGTATTCTATATAAGTAATTTAGGTGTGCGTTCCTATTTCTCTTGTTTAAGTTATGTTGTCCTTGTGATGGGAAACTCATCAAGTGGAATAATTGAAGTGGCTTCATTTAATAAATATGTTATTAATATAGGTGATAGACAAAAAGGTAGATATGCTGGAGAAAATGTACAAAATGTTAAATTTGATAAAACAGAGATAGTAGAAGCAACTAAAAAATATGCTGGTCTTGAATTTAATGGACATAATATTTATGATAGAGGAGGAGCCTCTGAATTGATTATTTCAAAATTGAAAAATTTATAATGAACTCAAAAGATATAAATAAACATATTATTAAATCATCATCCTCTATTAGAGATGCTATGAATCAATTAAATGATCTTGGCGCTGATGGTGTTTTGTTTATTATTAATAATGAAAATCAATTGATTGGGTCATTAACAGATGGAGATATTAGAAGAGGGCTTTTAAATGAAGTTTCCATAGAAGAATTGGTTACTCAAATTTATCACTCCAATCCAAGATTTGTTCGGTCCGAAGAAAACAATGTTAGTATTCTAAAATCATATAGAAATTTAGACCTTAAAATTGTACCAGTTGTTAATGGAGAAAATCAGATAACGGATATAATCAATTTTAATAAACAATTTAGTTTTTTACCAGTTGATGTGGTAATTATGGCTGGAGGGAAAGGAACGCGCCTTTTACCTTTAACAGAAGAACTTCCCAAACCTCTTTTATGTGTTGGAGATCAGCCAATTATAGATCATTTGATGAATCGTTTGTCATTTTTTGGTGTTAAAAATATAGTAGTCAGCGTCAATCATTTTGGAGATCAAATAATAAAGCACTTAAAATCTAAAGAGTCTAATTTTAATTTGAAAATAATTACTGAAAAATTCCCTATGGGAACCATAGGTTCCATTTCTTTAATAGATTCATACAACAATGATTCAATTGTTGTATGTAATGCAGATCTATTAACAGATGTTGATTATGAAGATTTTTACCTCGATTTTATTAATTCTAAAGCTGATCTTAGCGTTTTGACAATCCCATATAATGTTGCGATACCTTATGGAGTTCTTGAAAGCGATAATGGTTTTATTAAAGAATTTAAAGAAAAACCAAATTATGTCCATGATGTAAATGGGGGCATTTATTTAATTAAAAAGGATGCTTTAAAAGAGATACCTAAGGATAAAAGCTATTCTGCTTCTGATTTTATAGCTGATTTGATTCATAAGAATTACAAAGTAAGATCATATTCCCATAAAGGATATTGGTTAGATATAGGTAGACCTGATGATTATAAAAAAGCCCAAACTGAAATTAATTTATTTAAATAGTAAAATTTGAAATCATTAATTATAATTCCAGCAAGAGGTGGTTCCAAACGAATTCATAAAAAAAACATCAAACTATTCAACGGAAAGCCATTAATTTATTATACAATTAAAGTTGCTAGAGAATTATTTAAAGATGAAATTATTTGTGTTTCAACAGATGACCAAGAGATCAAATCAATTGTTGAGTCTTATGGATTAGATGTTCCCTTTTTAAGATCTCCATTCTTAGCTTCTGATACAGCATCAACTCAAGATGTTATTCTAGATACTTTAAAATGGTACGAAAAGAATGGATACTATCCTGATACCATTATATTACTTCAACCGACATCTCCATTAAGAACAATCAATCACCTCAAAGATTGTTTATTAGAGTGGGATGCTAGTTTAGATATGCTTACATCTGTTAGTTTGCCTTTTAAAGATAATTTGAAAAATATTTTTCATGAAAATAGCAATGGTTTTTTAAATAAAATTGAAGAAAAAAACCTTTTAAAATATGATCAAAATAAAATATTCCAACTTAATGGTGCAATTTATATGATCAGAGTGGAGGCATTAAAAACAAGAAAGATTGCTGAATTTTCAAAAGTCAAAAAATTTATAATGAAAAAGATTCATTCAGTGGATATTGATACATTAGAAGAGTGGAAATCTGCAGAATCAACATATTTAAATAAGCTTGACTAAATTTACCTCTGAATGATGACAAGTTTAAAACAAAGAACTTTTAAGGCTATACTTTGGGATTTAGTGGGTAGATTTTTAACTCAAGGATCCTCTTTTGTTTTAACAATTATTTTAGCTAGGTTACTTGATCCAGAAGAGTTTGGTATTGTGGCAATGGCGATGGCATTCATAACGATTAGTAATGTTTTTGTTGATTTTGGTTTTTCATCTGCATTAATTCAAAACCAAGAAAATACAAGTTTAACATACAGTTCTGTCTTTTATTTTAATGTTTTTGCTGGTTTAAGCATAACAATTATTATCTACTTGCTAGCACCTGCTATTGGTAGTTTTTATGGCAATGAATCTATTGTAAATTTGGTTCGTTGTCTTTCTTTGGTTTTTTTATTTAATTCATTCAATAGGGTTCAAAACGCCATTTTAAGCAAAGAGTTGAACTTTAAGTCTTTATCAATGCGATTACTTGTCGCTTCAATTTTAGGCGGCATAGGGGGCGTAATATTAGCTTATAACAACTATGGTGTATATAGTTTGGTTTTTCAAACTCTAAGCACTGCATTTTTTAGTACGATTCTATTATGGAGTACCTCTAAATGGAAGCCAGATCTTAAATTTTCTTTTAATGAAGTTCAAAAACTATTTGGTTTTAGTTCTTATGCTTTCTTTGAAAGATTGATTAACAATGTATTTATGCGTTTAGATGTTTTATTAATAGGTAAAATATTTACACCACTTTCTGTTGGATTTTATACGAGAGCTTCATCTCTAAAAGATCAGGTTACAAAATACTCATCTACTTCAATTACAAGGGTATTTTATCCTGTTCTATCCTCACTTCAATCAAATGATCAAGAATTTCAAAGAATCTATTTCCGATTGATATCAGTTATTATTTTTATGAGCTTTGGATTATCTGGTGTATTATATATTCTTGGAGAAGACATCATCGTTTTTCTTTTTGGTTTAAAGTGGATGCCCTCTGTCTTGATGTTTAAGTTGTTGGTTTTGACAAGTTGCAACCAACCTTTAAATTCAATGATGTGGAATGCAATAATGAGTAAAGGCAAATCAAAAGAAAACTTTTATTTTAGTTTATGTAAAAAATCTGTAGGAATTATACCTTTTGTTATTGCTTATAATTACGGATTACTTGCATTTATTATTTCATGGGTTGTGATGAATTATGTTATTACATTTATGAATATTGTTGCAGTTAATCTTTTTCTAAAGATTTCTCTATGGAAACATGTTCATAAATTTTTCATTGCTATTATTCCATTAATTCTTTCGATATTGTTATTTAACAGTCTAAATATCACATTATTCAAAAACAGAATTTTATTTGCATCTGGATTCACTTTTATTTATTTGATTTATCATTGGGCAGTTAAATCTGAAGGGTTTATATTTATACTTGATAACATAAAGGGTTTATTTAAAAGCCTTGTTAAAAATTAGTATTTTTTGATATGATACCCGTTACCAAATCATTTTTACCACCAATAGATGTATATACTGATTATCTAAAAAAAGTTTGGGATAAGAAAATAATGACCAATCGGGGGGATTTAGTTCTTGAACTCGAAAGCAAATTGAAGGATTATCTTAATTTAAATCATTTACTATGTACTAACAACGGTACCATTCCGATTCAAATTGCTTTAAAATTATTTGCCAATGGAGGGGAGGTAATTACAACGCCATTTAGCTATGTTGCTACAACTGCAGCAATTGAATGGGAAAAATGCACCCCTGTATTTGTAGACATTAACCCTGATTACTGGACCATTGATGAGACTAAAATTGAAGATGCAATTACAGATAAAACAACATGCATACTTGCCACACATGTATTTGGTAATGCGTGCAACATAGAAGCCATCAACAAAATAGCCAAACAAAATAATTTAAGGGTTATTTATGATGCAGCTCATTGTTTTGGAGTAGACTATAATGGACAAAGTATTTTTAATTATGGTGATATAAGTACTTGTAGCTTTCATGCAACTAAAATCTTTCATACTGCCGAAGGTGGGGCATTAATTTGCAATGATAAAGATAAAAGTGAAGAGGTATTTGCTTTGCATAATTTTGGTCATAAAGGTAAATTAGAATATAGTGGACTTGGTATCAATGCTAAAATGAGTGAATTATCAGCTGCTATGGGATTAAGTATTCTTCCAGATATGTCTTTAATCATAAAGGGTAGAAAAAAAATAGTTGATTATTATAACAAAAATTTAAATTTTGCCTGTTTCAATACATTTAAATTGCGTGAAAATTCAAATTCCAATTACAGTTATTATCCCCTTGTTTTTAATAGTAAAGAATATAGAGAAAAAGCTGAGTATCAACTTAACTTAAAACAAATTTTCCCCAGGAGGTATTTTTTCCCTTCTTTAAATCACCTTCCCTATATAGGTGATATTTCCATGCCTGTTTCTGAATCAATTTCAGAACGTATTTTGTGTTTGCCTTTGTATCATTCTCTAAGTGAGCAAGATCAGGTATTAGTTATCAATACTTTAAATTCTTTATCTTAAGGCTTATGAAATTGGCGATAATGCAACCTTATCTTTTTCCATATATAGGCTATTTTCAATTAATTAAATCGGTTGATATTTTTATTCTTTATGATGATGTTAATTTTAGAAAACAGAGCTGGATTAATAGAAATAAAATTTTATTAAATGGGAATGAGCATTTCTTCACAATTCCTTGTAAGGGTATCAGTTCTTATAAAAAAATAAATGAAGTAGAGCTTCACGATTTAAATGCATTTAAAACCGATTTCTTTAAACTTTTAGAGCATAGTTATGCTACTAAAAGTCCATTTTACAAAGAAACTATCAATTTGTTAAACTCTATTTTTGACTATAAAGATTTTTCAACTATTTCTGAGTTTAACTTTATTTCTTTAGTTCAAATATGTAAATACCTTAAGATTGATACAAAGATTAAGTTGTCATCAGAATGTGTCGCAGAGACAGAACAATTAAAACGTGAAAATCGCATTTTTGCCATTTGTAATCATTTTAAGGCCAGCTCTTATGTAAATGCCCAAGGAGGTGAGTCTTTGTACGATAAATCTGAATTTATTGATAATGATATTGAGCTTAATTTTATAAGTCCTATTGAATCTCAGATCAATTACAAGCAAGTAAAATCAGCTCCTTTTATTCCATGGTTATCTATTATTGATATATTGATGAATAATTCGATTCAACAAAGTCAATCTTTCCTTAATTCATACCAATTAAATTGAATAGGTTTGCCTTACATAGTGTCCCAAGGTCTGGCTCATCATGGCTCGGAGCAGTTTTGAGTAATCATCCTGAAGTTAATTATTTTTTTCAGCCTTTATTCTCTAAGTCATTTTCAAGTCAACTTGATATCAACAGCTCGTTGGAAGAAATTATAGAATTTTATTCTCAATTGTATTCTTCTAATGATTCATTTATCAATCAAATCTCATTGGGTAAAGCAAATGATACTAAAAATAATTTGGCAAGGAATATATTGTATAAAGAAGTTCGTTACCATCATTTGTTACACAACTTATTAGTTAAGGATCCTGAAATTAAAATTATTGGTTTGGTGCGAAATCCATTATCGACAATAAATTCGTGGTTAAATGCACCAAAAGAATTTAGAAAAGATTTAAATTGGAAAGAGCTTGAAGAGTGGAGAACTGCACCCAAAAAAAAACAGAAATAGAAGTGAGGAGTATAATGGATATGAAAAATGGAAGGAAACAACTCTATTATTTGAAAAATTAGATTCATTATATACTAATAGATTTAAGCTTGTTAAGTATTCTGATTTGATAAATAATTCAACTGAATCATTTGAAAATATATTTCATTTTATGAATCTTGAATTGCATCCAAAGGTCCTTAGTTTTCTGAGTAAAACAAATTCAGAAAACAACAATGATGCATACTCTATATATAGAAAAGATGCTAGTGACGATCAATGGAAAACTCAATTAAATCCAATAATTATAGAAGAGATTCAAAAAGATTTGCTTAATCTTGGTCTAGAAAACTACCTTTTATGAGCATGCAAAAAATATTTTTATTCTGCACTGAACGTTCGGGAAGTAATCTATTGACAAAATTAATGAATGCACATACTCAAATATGTGGTCCTTCAACCAAACATTTGCTAAATCCAACTTTTAGAAATCTTCATAGATATGAGCCGTTAAATGAAAAAAAAAATTGGCTTCAATTTTTAGATGATCTTTTAAACTTATATAATGTTGATTTTGCTTCATGGAATTCTAGTTTAACAAGAGATGAATTGATTGGTGCCATTAATTGTGGGGCTATTGATCATTTATTTCATTACATATTTGATAAGGAAACAAAAAGTGCAAATAAAAAAATATGCTTTATCAAAGAAATTAAGCTTTATGAAATTGTTCCACATATTAATTTCTTTATTCCAAATGCCAAGTTTGTCTATATGGTAAGAGACCCTAGAGATATGGCTTTGTCTTGGAAAAAAAGCCTTATTCATAAAGGAGGTGTTGTTGAAGCCGCTAAACAATGGAAGATTGACCAACAACAATATCTAAAATTTTTTCATTTAGAAAATAAAAAACAAACAATTAAATTGCTTCGTTATGAAGATCTTCTTTCAAATCCAAAAGAAGAATTATCTAGAATATTTTCTTTTCTAAACTTAAATTATGAACCGGTGCAGGAATCTTTTTACAAAGATTTAAAAACAAAGGAAAATTCAAAAAAAAATGATGCCTGGAAGAATATTTCTAAAGGATTACTTCATGGAAATAAAGAAAAATACAAAACAGAACTTTCTGCTGAAGAAATTTCAATCGTTCAGCATATTTGTTTTGATGAAATGAATTTTTTCAACTATCCAATAGAAAATACGAAGTTTGATTTAAAAAAAATCAATCATAACTTTATTAAAAATAAAGGACTACAAGAGGTGAAAGACTTGCCTTATTCACCACCTGATGGTGTTCTTGATAATATGAAAGCAAAAAAAGTATTTTATCAAAAGGTTATTTATGATAAATAATGATCAAATAGATGTTAGTGTTTGTTGCCTTACCTATAATCATGAAAAGTATATTCATCAGGCTTTAGAAAGTATATTAAGTCAAAATTGCACATATTCAATTGAAATATTAATTCATGATGATGCATCCACTGATCAAACAGCATCTATTATTAAAGAGTTTGAATTGAAGTATCCAAATATAATTAAGCCGATTTATCAGTCTCAAAATCAAAGGTCGAAAATAGGAGGAGGGATGAATCCAACTTTTAATTTTAATAGGGCAAAGGGGCGATATCTTGCATTTTGTGAAGGTGATGATTTTTGGATAAACCCAAATAAGTTGCAAACACAAGTCGATTTTCTTGAAAAGAATAATAATTATGGTGCAGTTGTGACTGATTATAATAAGGTTAATGAGAATGGAGAGGGAATTATTTTTAATTTTTTAAAAACCTATTATGTTGAAAAGTCAAGTAGAGACCTAAAATTGAAATCTTTTTTTCAAAGTGAAATTAAGAGAATGAGAACGATTACTTCAGTGATAAGAAAATCAAGTATAAATGATTTAATGATCAAAGGGTTTTTAAAAAACTGTCCAGGTGACACCCAAATATTTACTCATTTAATTTGTACATCAAAAGTTTACCTTTTGCTTGATACAAGTTCTTCTTATAGAATACTTAAAGAGTCTGTAAGCCATACAAAATCATATCAAAAAAAGCAGAATTTTTTAAACTCTTATATTCGATATATGGAGTATGCAGTTGTTTTTTATAAAATGAAAAAATCTGAAAAAAGATATTTAGAAAAAACAAAAAAACTAGCTGAAGTAAGAGATGCAGCTTATTATAAAAATAAAAAAAAGTTATGGTTTTATGTTCTTCTTCTTCTTTTTAATGGAAGTTTTAGTAGAAATATAATAACTAATATTAAGTTTGCTTATCGCAAATAATTAAGTGATTATAAAATGAAAGCATTTTATTTTATTAGAACTCCATTACAATATATTAATTCCATTGAGTTAAAAAATGAAAAGTATTCTGAAGTTGATAATTCCTCATTAATTCTTCTTTGTGACTACAAACAATCTTTAATTCAATTTAAACAAATTGTTGATCCTAATGATTGGGATGAAGTTATTTATTTATGGTCTTCATTTTCCAAAATGAGTAACTATTCGATTTTAAATTTACTCCTTACCTTTTTTAGAAAGAGAAGATTGGATAAAATAATTAACAATGTACAATCCTCTGATATTGTTGTTTGGGGGAATTTGTCAAGTAATTGGTGTCATTATTATTTTAAAAAAAACAATAGTGATTATCCAGTAACAGTTGTTGATGATGGTTTTGCAACAATAAATCTTATTGATAAAATCAATAAAGGAAAGAGTTTGTTATATAATAAAGGTTTTATGAATAAAATAGAGAATTTTATTTTAAGGCCTAAAGATAAAATTCAATTTAATGAACTTTCATTTTTTTCTGTATTTAAAATTCAAAACCCAGAGTTAAAAATTGAATTAAATAATTATAATTTTTGGAAATCAAAAAATGAAAATGTAACACCCATTGTTAAAAAGGTTTATTTTATCGGTCAGCCATTGGTTTTTCAAAATATTTTATCAAAAAAGCAATATTCAAATTTATTAAATAATATATTTTTATTCTATACTAAAAAAGGATATGAATGTTATTATTTGCCACATAGATCATGTGTTTTAGACTATTTAGATCCTAATTGGAAAGTAATTAAAAATGAATTGCCCCTTGAGTTCATGATGATGAATAATAAAAATGAAATACCATCTGTTTTCGCAACTTTCTATTCTACAGCAGTTTATAATTTAAGTCGTTTGTTTGATCAAAATGAGGTGTTTTTCCATTATTGGAATATTGATAAACATGAGTTATTTATCAACCACAGTAAAAATGTCTTCAATTATTTAGAGTTGAACCCTTTAGAAAGGCAACAAATATATTTAACCTCTCGTTTAAATTAATATGTTAAATAGGGTGCCAAATATTTTTTTGATTATTTTGATCATTCCAATCATCAATGTAGCTGCAGCTATTTTAACTCCACTTTTTCCTCCTCGAGCACTTAATCCTGGAGTAATAAGAGGTCTTTTCTTAACTATTTTTACTATTTGGTTTTTATTTACTCAGTATAAATCCAATGTTTTTGGAAAAATAACAATAGCTTTTTTAGTTTACATTTTTACACTTTGTTGGCTTTCTGATGATTTTAATACATCAATTTATATTTTTAATAAGGTTTACATCGCTTCAATTCTATTATTAATTGGGTATCATTATGTAAGAAATCCACTTAGGTTTTTATTGTTTCAACGGGCCTTTTTAGTTTCATTATTTTTACTTGAGTTATATGTTATTTCTGCTAATATATTTGGTTGGGGCTTTGCAACATATAAAGATGATAGTGTTTTCTTTGGTGAAACAGGAGTTAATATTACAAAGTACATAGTAATATTTGTAATTGGAATACCATTATACCTTAAAACTGAAAAAGATAAACAATATAAGAACCTAGCGATTGTTCTATTGTTTATTGGTGTTCTAATTACATTTATTGGAATGAAAAGGTCTGCAATTTTAGCTTTAGGTTTTGGATTGGTAATGTATTCTTTTTTAACTCCATATAAAACCAGATTGGTTAGGTCTCTTCCTTTTATTATTATAGTTGTTTTTATTACTTCCCCATTTTACTTGCCCATTATTTTAAAACGATATGAATCAAGACAAAAAAAGGTATCAATGACATACCAAAACCTAACTCAAAGTGAAACAGAAGGTCGTGTTGTTGAGGTACAGTTAACTATAAATGAAACATTCAATGCTGGTTTAGACCGTGTTCTTTTTGGTTATAATGTTTTCATGAAAAAGAATTATTTGGGTCATAAAAGAATGTTACATGTTGACTATATGAACATGCTTGGTGGCGCTGGTATTTTTGGCTTGTTTTTATTTCTATTTTGTTATTTTAAGATCTATCAATTTATCAATAGAATTTATCGCGAAATGAAAAAATATAAATATATAAAGGAGCTTTTTGCTACTGCTGTTGCTTTATTAGCTGTTCAAGCTCTATTGTCAATTGGTGGAACAATGCAGGGGCTTGATTTAAGAGGTGCTATTTTAATGTACCTTGGAGCATTGGCCTCTATATCATCATACTATTATTTATATCCTAATAAACTTGAGTTTGACTAAGATGGATATTAATAATATTGCTTTATTTAGCCTTTTTCACCATGATGTGTCTTATTCAAACAATGAATTTGAATATCAAACAGAACTTTTGGAGGATTTATCAAAAGAAAATGCAAAAGTTTCATTAGATGAAATAGCAGAGTCTTTACTAGAAATAGTAAAGGGTAATATAAAAGGTATTTCTTCAGATAAAATTTCAATTACCTTGACTGGAGGAATGGACTCAAGAATTATACTTGCTTGTTTATTGAAATTAGGAATCAAGCCGGTTTGTTTAACTTATGGAAATTTTTTAGCCAATGATGTTTTAATTTCAAAAATAATTGGTGAAAAGTACGGTTTAAAAGTTAATAACGCCATTTCTACTGAACCAAATCCAGAAACTTATCATGAATGGGTTAAGAATGTTGTGAAATTAGATTCTGGCAATGCACATCTTCATCGTGCACATAGATATGCTGCTATTGAAGAGCATGTTAAAATTTTTGACACAAAAGTCCTGTTTACTGGTCATATGGGGGGAGAAGGTATTAGAGGATTAACTTACAATAATTATTTTTCATCATCATTTTATCAAAATGTAAATCAAAAAAGACATCATATTAATTCTGAATTAGATTCTGTTTTAAAAAGGTATTTTCTT
>NZQU01000019.1 GCA_002696025.1 Crocinitomicaceae bacterium | reverse complement strand
TGCTTCTTCAGTTGCTGCCTCTGCTGCTGGTGCTTCTTCAGTTGCTGCCTCTGCTGCTGGTGCTTCTTCAACTACCGGAGCATTTTTAGCTGCAATTTCTTTAGCTCTTGCATCACTAACAGCTGCTTCAGCTTTTAGCTTTTCTGCTCTATCTTGAGCTGCTTTTTTATCTAAAGAATCTTTCTTTTGAGAAATTTTTGAATCTTTTTCAGACAACCATTTATTGAAACGTTCTTCAACTTGCTCATCAGTAAGCGCTCCTTTTTTTACACCATTCATTAAATGACTTTTAAGTAAAACGCCTTTATAAGATAAAATTGCTCGAGCTGTATCAGTTAACTCTGCTCCTGTTTGAACCCAATGTAATGATCTCTCAAAATTGATATCAATTTTAGCCGGGTTTGTATTGGGATTATAAGTTCCTAACTTCTCGATGAATTTACCATCTCTTTTTGCACGACTGTCTGCAGCTACTATGTGAAAGAATGCTGCTCTTTTTCTACCGTGTCTTTGTAATCTAATTTTAGTTGCCATAATTTTACGTTTTGAGGTTCTAAACCTCGGTTCATAAGTTAAAAATAAGTGTGCAAAGATACTTTCTTTTTGCAAACAAACAAGTATTTATAATTAATACATAGGATATTGATAGATTTGTAATTGGTGAGCGATATAATAGAAATATTAAAAAAATACTGGGGTCACGATAGTTTCCGTCCTTTTCAAAAGGAAATAATTAATGATTCCATTAATGGAAAAGATGTTCTTGCATTGCTTCCAACTGGCGGAGGCAAGTCAATTTGCTTTCAAATTCCTGGCATTTCGAGAGGTGGATTAACTATTGTGGTGTCACCTTTAATTTCTCTCATGCAAGAGCAATCAGACAACTTAAACAAAAGAGGAGTTAAATCAAAAGCTATAACTAGTGGCATCCCATATAGAGAACTTGATTTAATTTTAGACAATGCCCGATTTGGTGGTATTGATTTTTTATATACATCTCCTGAAAGAATACAATCAAATTTATTTATTGAAAGATTTAAATCAATGCCTGTTCAACTTATTGTTGTTGATGAGGCTCATTGTATCTCTGAATGGGGCCATGATTTTAGACCCTCATTTTTAAACATTAAAAAATTACGTGAAATAAAAAAAGAAGTACCCATCATAGCATTAACCGCAACAGCTACTGAAAAAGTAAAAGAAGACATCATTAATCAGCTTCAGTTAAATAACGTCCATATACATGAAGCCCCATTTAAAAGAGACAATTTAAGCTATGAAGTATATAAAGTGGAAAACAAACTAAGGTATATTATTGAATATGTTAAAAATCACAATCATCAATGTGGCATAATTTATTGTCAAACTAGAAAGGATGTAAAGCAAATTGCAAAATATCTTTTTGGATCAAATGTAAAATGCCAAATATATCATGGTGGAATGGATAAAATAAGTAGACAGGACTCATTAAACAACTGGTTAGTAAAAGAAAATTCAGTAATGGTTGCTACCAATGCATTTGGTATGGGAATTGACAAGCCAAATGTTCGATATGTACTTCATTATGATTTTCCTCAAAGTCTTGAAGCATTTTTTCAGGAAGCTGGAAGGGCAGGAAGAGATGGGCTTCTAGCAAGAGCAATCTCTTTTATTGAGAAAGATGACTTTGACAAAATGACTGGCAAGGTTCATAATCAATTTCCAGAAATTGAAACAATCAAATTAACCTATAGAGCTCTATGTAATTTTTTAAAAATAGCCATTGGATCTGGGAAAAATGAATCATATAGCTTAGACATTGTTTCTTTATCAAACACATTCAACCTTGATATATTAAAAATATATAACAGCCTGAAAGTACTTGAGAAAAATGGAAATATTCATTTTTCAGAGCAAGGAAATAAGAGAACTTCAGTAAAATGGATTATCAATAATCATGATTTATATAATTTTCAATTAAAACATGACTCTTTTGTTCCTATGATAAGAAGTTTATTGAAGCAAACAAATAGCTCATATAATGAACATACAAAACTTAATGAAGTAAAAATTTTAAAAGAACTAAAAATCAGTCAAGAACAATTGATATCTCAAATAAAAAAACTTGAAAAATATGGGCTAATTGAAGTTTACTGGCAGACAAAATTTCCAATCATAACCTTTTTAGAAGAGAGAATGCCAGATGATTATTTAAGCATTAAGCCTGAAGCGTATGATGAAAGAAAGCAAAAAGCAATAGATAAACTTGAAGCAACACTTCAATTCTTAAACTGCAACGAGTGTAGATCAAAATTTATCATTAGATATTTTGGGCAGACAAGTTCAAAATGCAATAAATGTGATATTTGCTGTAAAGAAAAAAATGAAAACTATGAACAGGCTGTATTATCCATTCTTAAAGACCCTCTTAATTTTTGGAGTATTCAAGAAAAATTAAAAATTGAGGAATTTTTACTTATAGAAATACTTGATAAGCTATTAGCAGATGAGAAAATACTATTAAATAATTCAGAAAAATACTTTAAAAAGTAACTATTTAAGTTTGGATAACACCAACATTATAAGCTTTATCTGAAATCTTATTATTAGCCATTTCTATCCCCATTGAAATCACTTTTCTTGTTTCAATAGGATCGATAACAGCATCAACCCACAAACGACTTGCAGCATAATAGGGTGACACTTGGTTGTCATATTTACCCTTAATCTTATTGAAAAGATTATTCTGTTGTTCTTTTGTGATTTTTTCGCCTTTGGACTTAAGGGAAGCCATCTCTATCTGCAATAGAACTTTTGCAGCAGCAGCACCGCCCATAACAGCAATTTCAGCACTAGGCCATGCCACAATTAATCGAGGGTCATATGCCTTACCACACATCGCATAGTTACCCGCACCATACGAGTTTCCAACAACAACTGTAAATTTAGGAACTACGCTATTTGACATTGCATTAACCATTTTTGCACCATCTTTTATGATTCCTGCATGCTCACTTTTGGATCCGACCATAAATCCAGATACATCCTGAAGAAAAACCAAAGGAATATTCTTTTGATTGCAATTCATAATAAAACGAGCTGCTTTGTCTGCAGAATCAGAGTAAATAACACCACCAAACTGCATTTCACCTTTTCCGTTTTTTACAATTTCTCTTTGATTGGCAACAATTCCAACACTCCAACCATCAATTCTTGCATAAGCACAAACGATTGTTTTTCCATAGTTTGCTTTATACTCTGTGATTTTAGATTCATCAACCATTGACTTCATTAAATCCTTCATATTGTATGGCTTAGATCTTAAATCAGGTAAAATTCCATACAGGCTATTTAATGGTTTATTCGGCATTAAAGCCTCTTTTCTATTGAAGCCTGCCTTTGGATTGGTTCCAATTTTATCCATTAAATCACGAATAGTTTGCAAACACTCTTCATCAGAAGCTACATTGTAATCACAAACTCCAGATATTTCTGTATGGGTAGTTGCACCACCTAAAATTTCATTATCAATATCCTCTCCTATTGCTGCCTTCACGAGGTAGGAACCTGCAAGAAATATCGTACCGGTCCTATCAACAATTAATGATTCATCAGACATAATTGGAAGATATGCACCACCGGCAACACAACTCCCCATAACAGCTGCAATCTGAACAATCCCCATTGAACTCATCACTGCATTGTTTCTAAATATTCTTCCAAAATGTTCTTTATCAGGGAAAATCTCATCTTGCATTGGTAAATAAACACCAGCTGAATCCACAAGATAAATAATAGGTAAGTTATTTTCCATTGCGATTTCTTGCGCTCTTAAATTTTTCTTCCCGGTTATTGGAAACCATGCTCCTGCCTTAACAGTAGCGTCATTAGCCACAACAACAGATAAATGACCAGAAACGTAACCTATAACAATAACAACTCCTCCGGCTGGACAACCGCCATGTTCTTTATACATACCAAAACCAGCAAAAGCGCCCATTTCAAATCGCTCTGTATCTGGATCTAGAAGAAGGTCTATTCTTTCCCTAGCAGAAAGTTTTCCACTTGCATGTAATTTCTTTATTTTTTTTTCACCTCCACCCTGTTTTATGATTGAAAGTTCTTTTTCTAATGCATTAATTCTAGAACGCATTTTGTCTTCGTTGTGATTGAAATCTAATTCTTTTTTTGAAACCGCCATAATTAATTTAACTAATGTAAATATACATATTCAAAGCAAAATCCATCTATTTTATCTTATATTTGATTGTAATAAATTTAAAGTCATGAAAAACAAAACAACACTCTTTCTTATAAGTTTAATTCTTATAATTTGCAGTGCAATTGTTTCCCTTGACTTCTACACTAAAAAAGAGATTGATTACTTTACAGATGAAATCACTCAATGGTATTTGCCTTTTTCTTATACAATATCATTAGACAAATCAAAAAACACTTATTTCCTTGACAGAAATAATTACTCTAAAAACACAAACCCTATTCAGCTTTATAGTGTTTTGCTTGCTAACATTCACTCTAAAGGGCTGGGGAAAGAGAAAAAAGGTCAAGGCTGTGGTTTATACAACAATAGTTGGTGTGGTGGTTGGGGTAGTGAAAACTCAATAAACTACCAAAATGGATGGCGAAAAAAAATAATGGAAAATCCAAAATTAGCTTATTGGTTTTTAGAAAATTATGGAACTTACCTTATTAAAGAAATCGATAAAAAACTTGAAGCAAGAAACTCCAAAAGAAATACCTCAAGTCCCAAAGATTGGAAAATTAAGAATTACAATAATGGGATATTTACAAGTAAAAAATTCTGGAAAAGTCAAAAAGAAATAATCAAAAAATACAATCGACTTATTGATGAATTACTTTCATTATCAAACAATCAACTTGAAAGGTTTATTTTCTCAATAGGTATAGATGAAAAGAATCAAAGGAATAAGGATGCTGAAGATTTTGAACTTTGGCTTGAGAAAAAAGGACTGGTAAATTTAAAAACAAAAAATATCCGAGGGATTAATGAAAGTCCAGACAATTTCTCCTGCTACCCTGGAGATTTTTTACAACTAACAAAAAGGTCTTGTATTAATAACACAAAATGGACACCAAAAAAATTTTTAAAAGAAGCGAAGAAATTTAGCACAAAAAGCTACAAGCTAATTGATGAACAATATTAAATTCTAATAAGAAATAATATTTACATTATAGTTTCACTATTTTTGCGCATTACTAAAACTAATAAATGAAAATTTTTGTTGCAGGACATAATGGAATGGTTGGAAAGGCTGTTTCAAATAAGATAAATCAATCAGGTAAACATCAATTAATCACTTGTTCAAGATCAGAACTAGACCTTAGCAATCAATCTGATGTTATGGATTTTTATAATGATAAAAAACCTGATATTGTTATTGATGCTGCAGCTAAAGTTGGTGGAATCCTTGCAAACAACAACTTTCCATATGAGTTTATTATGGAAAACCTAAAAATTCAAAATAACTTAATAGATGGAGCATTAAAGAATGATGTAAATCAATTTATTTTTTTAGGGAGTTCATGCATTTATCCTAAGTTTGCCGCTCAACCTTTAAAAGAAGAATATCTTCTTACAAATAGCTTAGAACCCACTAATGAGTGGTATGCAATTGCTAAAATAGCAGGAGTCAAAGCATGTGAGGCAGCCAGCAAACAATATAAAAAAAACTACATAAGTCTAATGCCTACAAACCTTTATGGTGAAAATGACAATTTTGATTTAAACTCTTCTCATGTACTTCCTGCAATGATTCGAAAATTTCATGAAGCAAAATTAAACAATCATGCAGATGTTGAACTTTGGGGAGACGGAAGCCCATTTAGAGAATTTATGCATGTAAAGGACCTAGCTGAAGCAGTCTTTTTCGCCATAAATAATAACTTAAGCGACACCCTTTACAATGTTGGTACTGGATCGGATATCAGCATTAAAAACTTGGCGCTATTAATTCAAAAAACGATTGGCCATACCGGGAAAATTAAATGGAATGATCAAATGCCAAATGGCACACCAAAAAAACTTATGGACGTTTCAAGACTAAATGATAAAGGATGGAAAGCCCATATTAAACTTGAAGATGGAATTCAATCTACATATCATTGGTTTTTATCCAATCAAGAGTCTTTAAGGAAAGTTATTATGAAATAATTAACTGCTAAAAAAAATAAATGAAAGCATTATTAAGAAAGATATTAAGACCGATTGTTTATATTTTTACCTATCTACCATTTAAAAGAAAAGTAAATGTAACAAGGGCTGGAACCCCTCTTAAAAAAGGCATATCAGCTGTTGTTGCCATGAAAAATGAAGAATACATTCTTCCACTATGTTTAAAAAGTCTAGTTGGTTTTGCTGACCAGGTTATAATAATAGATAATGGCTCAGATGATGACTCACTATTGGTAGCTAATGAATTTAAAGAAAAATTTAATGATAAAATTCAGGTAGATATTGTTGAGTTGCCAAATGCCCTTTTAGGAGATTGCCGTGAAAAAGGACTTGAATTATCTGAATATCAATGGCACTTAAGATGGGATGCTGATATGGTTGCATACACAAGTGGGAATCATGATATGAAAATTCTTAGAGAAAAGGCTTTAAATGACAATACTCCAAGAGCCATTCAACTACCAAGACTTAATTTAAATGGAGACTTAAGTCATCATGAGCCAGATAAATTAGAAGACCCGGGAGAACCCATTTTAATCTGGTTAACAAAAGATGTTATATATAAAGAATTTGGAAAGTTTGATACTATTAGAGTTCCTTTTTATTACCAACAAGTTCAAGAGACTCACAACTATTATTTTCATTGTCAAGGATTAAAATCAATTGATAATCTAATGCATCGTTTTCATTATTTTACCTGGAGGGAATTAATCAATTCAATACCTGAACAAGAGCAAGATGAAAGAATTAAAAATTATGAGGTATTTAAAAATTTGAGAAATGAATACCTTTTTCACTCAAAGGACATAAATACAATTAAATTTAGGTATCAAAAACAATTATTCCCTAAATTCATTAAACTCGGCACACAAAATTCATATCCATATCCTGATGTAATCAAAGAAGAAATTGATTCAGGAAATGAAAGATTTAAAATTCTATATGAGAATGGAAAACCATATTCAAGAAAAGACTCTAAAGATTTTGAAATGGAAAATTATTCAATTAGTGAAGAAGATGAAAAGTGGAGCATTTCTGAATTTATGGACCGTCTATTAAATGAGAATTATAAAGACTACATAAAATAAATTGGAAATTGAAAGAAACTGCCATTCTTCTTAACGGACCTATTTCCAATGATTCAAGGGTCATTAAAACCATAAAGTCATTAATGGGTAAAATGAACATTACTTTATTTTATCTAGATGGAAACCCTAGTAAAGATGCGGAAATATTTAACTCTATTCATGTTAAACTTATCAGTTTCAAGAGAAAAAACAATTTAAAAATAAAGTTACTGAAACACAGTTTTTTTTGTAGGGAATTTGACTATTTCAAATCTAAAATAATTGATACAAATATCAAATATGACTACATATGGGCAAATGACCTTCCCCTTTTGAAAGTTGCATGTCAAACAGCTTTGAAACTAAATTCAAAAGTTATTTATGATTCTCATGAAATTTATATTGAAACAATCAATCAATTTTTCCCTGTTAACAGTTCATTTATTAAAAGAACCATATTTAATTCCCTAATCAAAATCATGAGAATTCATGGAGAAATAAATGAAAAGAAGTTTATAAAAAAAACCCATGCATTTATAACTGTAAATGAATCAATTTTAAATCTATTTAATCAAAAACACAAGCTTCCATATCATCATAAATCTATCATGAATGTTCCATATTTAAATGAAACAAAAAACAATAATGAAGTAAAAGATTTTAGAGCATTATTTGATTGGAAAAAAGATGATAAAATAATTTTATATCAAGGATTTTTAAATATGGGCAGAGGTCTAGAAATTCTTATAAAAAGCATGAGTTTTCTTGAGCAGAAATATAAATTAATTATTCTTGGCAATGGCCCCATTAAAAATAATTTGGAGAAAATGTGTAATGATCTTGATTTAAATAATCAAATCAAATTTATGGGCGTTATTCCAAACAAAGATCTAATAAGCTATACTAAAGGTGCTGACCTTGGAATTAATCTTTTAGAGGAGCTTAACCTTAGTAAAGCCATGGCATCACCCAATAAACTCTTTGAATATATTCATGCTGACATTCCTGTTCTATGCTCTAAAAGCATTGAAAATAATAGATTTATCAAAAAATTCCCATTGGGTCAACTTGTACAAAATCACCCAAAAGATGTAGCAAAAGGAATTAAAAATGTTGTAAACTCATCTTTTGAAGAGTCTTTGTTTATAAGTGCTAAAAACGAATACTCATGGGAAAAACAAGAGGCGTCTATATTAGAACTATTTGACTAATTTATTTGATAAACCTATTTACAATTATATTATTTCTATTGTCAGATACCCTTAAGAAATAAAAGCCCTGACTCAATTCATTGATGTTTATTTCTAATTGATGCGTACCTGACATGAATATGTAATCATCATAAACATTTTTAATCAAGCGCCCCTCACTATCAATTATCTCGATAGTAATATTTGATTCGATAGGAACTTGTAAAATGGCATAAAATTTATCAATTGCAGGATTGGGATATAATGAAACTAGATTTAATGAATCAAATTCAATATTCTTGCAGATCCAATTATTAGACAAATCAATGTCTTGAAGTGAGAAGTTGTTAATGGAGACTCCTTCAATACATAAAAATGAATTTACATCATCATTAATGCTTACATAAGATGATGGGCTAACTGATAATGGGTAATATATATTTTCATTAGCTGATAGTGGGTTTGGTAAGGTTTCTTTAGTTGTTAAAGAATTAGGCATATGAATAATTAAATCAACTGATTCAATGGTAACAGAACCAATATTTTTTGCCTCAACAACAATATTGTAATATCCATTTTGATCTGAAAGAATCATTTGTCTAAGTTCTAGATCAACAAAGGGATCATAAACAATGAGGTTTTGAGTTTTACTATCAGTACATCCATTGGAAAAACCAGAAAGAATTAAATTAAATGTGTCTTGATTACTCTGATATGTATGAATAGGTGATAGATCATAAGAAAT
>NZQU01000018.1 GCA_002696025.1 Crocinitomicaceae bacterium | reverse complement strand
CTGAAGCTAGGTATTATCATATCAGTGGTGAGATCATGAGTAAAGGAATCTATAAAAATCAAAAAAAGGATTCTACTTGGCGTAAATATACATATGAAGGAAAATTAATAGAAGTTGAGAACTTTAATATGGGAGTTCTTCATGGGCAAAAAGGAATTTATTATGTAACCGGTGGTGCATCTGCAACAAAACCACCACTTCACACACTTTTTACATATAAAATGGGGAAATTAAATGGTGATTTTATCGAATTTTTTATGGATGGTAAAATTAAAATTGATGGTAAATATATCAATGATATTAAAGATGGTATTTGGATAGAGAACTATCCTAATGGAAATTTAATGAAGGAGGAGGTTTATAATATGGGCAAGAAGCATGGATGGTTTAAAGTTTATAATGAAAACAATAAACTTATATCAAAAGTGTTTTATTATAATAACAAGTTATTAAAAGACAAAGCTTTGAAGAAAAAACTTAAGGAACTTGAAGAGAAGGGACTTGATTCAAATGAATAATACTTAAATTTAATGCACATGAATTGTTTTAAATATATATATTCTTACTTATCTACTATTTGTTTGTCATTGCTAATACTTTTTTCATGTACTAAACAGGAATATGACAACAATTTATACCATGAATATTTTGGTCTTTCTGAAGGTTCTTATGTGGATTACAATGTTATGGAGGTCAACCATGATGTCAATGCTGCCATAAGTCATGATACTTCTATATACCAATTAAGAACATTGATTTCTGATACCATAATAGACAATATTGGAAGAACCTGTAGAAGATTTGTTAGATATAGAAAAGACAGCATTGGAGCGGAGTGGGCTGTTAGCGATATTTGGACGGCTATAATAGATAGCCGAAGGGGAGAGCTAGTAGAAGAGAACCTAAGGCTTATTAAAATGGGGTTTCCTGTTCATATGGAAACTAAGTGGAAAGAAAATGCATTTAATATAAATGCATCAGACTTTGCACCAGAATTTAGTTACACTCGAATTCATTCACCATTAGAGTTTAATGGTATTTATTACGATAGTACTGCTCATATTGAAAAAAAAGGGAATCTTTCATATGTAGATTACAATATTCATAAAGAGATTTATGCTAAAAACATTGGCTTAATTAGCAAATACTATAAAGATTTAAAGATAAACATTGGTGATACATTAAATATTACTTCAGGAAAAGAACTTATCTACGAATGTATTGGTTATGGTGTCCAATAAAAATTCAAATTGAATGAAAAAAATCTCTTTTTTTTCAGCATTACCTCCATTTAGAGGAGGTATTTCACACTTCAGTGAAATCTTATGTACTTCATTAAGTAAAAAAAGCAACATTAGTAAGTTTACTTTTAAAAAACAGTACCCAAGTTTTTTATTCCCAGGAAAAACACAATACATTGCTAATTTTAATTCAAATAACAGTGCCAAAAGAATTGTCAGCACATTCAATCCTTTATCATACATTAAAGCATATAGAGAAATAAATAAAAGTGAGCCAGAGGTTTTTATTTGCAATTACTGGATGTCATTTTTTGCCCCGATGATGGGGTTTATTGCACGCCGACTTTCGAAAAAAACAATTAAAATAGGTTTGGTGCACAACTTAACACCTCATGAGAAAAGATTTTTTGATAAACCTTTCAATAAATACTTTGTCAATTCATATGATGGATTTATAGCATTATCAGACTTTGTCTTGGAGGACATAAAAAAAATAAACCCAAACAAACCTTGCATTGTAATTCCTCACCCTCCATACAATAATTTTAATATTAAAATCAATCAAATTGAAGCTCAAAAACTACTGACATTAAGCTTAACAAAAAAAACGATTTTATTTTTCGGAATTATTAGAGACTATAAAGGTTTGGATTTACTAATAGAAGCCTTTAATTTATTAGATGACTCTTATCAATTAGTTATTGCAGGTGAAGTATATGGCGATGATCGGTCATATCATAAAATGATTGATGAAAATGTAAACAAAAAAAGAATCTATTTTTTCAATCAATACATTCCAGATGAGGAAGTTCATATTTATTTTTCAGCTTCAGACTGCATTGTCCTTCCATACAAGAGTGGTACTCAAAGTGGTGTAGCTGCTATTGCTGAGCAATTTGATTTACCTGTTTTAACAAGTAATGTTGGTGGTATTTCAGAGAAAATAAATCATGGTGTAAATGGCTTAATTTTTAAAGATACTTCAGCACAAAACATTTCAGATCAAATCAAAGAATGTTATGATTTGAAATTGCCGGAAACCATTATAAATAATGGAGATGTTTCAAATGTTGAAAAGCCTAATGAATGGGATTTATTTGCTGAAGAAGCCTTGAATTTTGCCAGCTCATTAAAATCTTAAGATAATTCTTTAGTAATAGCTTGAATTTGACTATGGTAAATGTTATATTTGCACGCTAATTTTATATCTAATAAACTCTCATGAGGAATAAAGGTTTTTTTTGGTTTATAACCACATTATTAACAGTAGTTTGTCTTTATCAACTATCTTTTACTTGGGTCGCAAGTTCAGAAGAAAAAAAGGCTGAAAGAAAAGCTTCGAAAGAAGTAAAAAAAGCAAAAAAAGAAGCTCAATCAACAAACAATATTTATGTATTGCCAAACAATACAAAGGTTGACTTCTCTAAGCCTGAAGGTGAAGAAATTGCTAAAGGTACTTTCATAAACGAAATTCTAAAAGATAAAGCTGAAAAATCGGTTTATCCTGTTTTTGGATCTACATTTGCTGAAGTCAAAAAACGTAGTTTGGCATTTGGTCTTGACTTAGTAGGAGGGATGAGTGTAACGCTTGAGATTTCAATTCCTGATTTAGTTAAAAACTATGTTCGTAATACCAGGTCTTTAGATTTTAAAAAACCATTTGAAAATGCTCTAGCTGAATATGCAAAGCAAGGTGGTAATTTTATTGAAATTTTCGCTTCTAAATATCAAGAAGTTCATGGAAATGACAAGATGTATAAAATCATGTCAATTACCGAAATAGATGTTCTAAAAGGAAAAGATACAGATGCTCAAGTTATTACGTTCTTAAAAGACATGGCTTCTTCTTCTATGGAAGGTGTTGAGCAAATCATGAACAGAAGGATCAATCAATTTGGTGTTGCACAACCAAACATTCAAAAAGATCCAAACAAAAATAGACTTTATGTTGAGCTTCCAGGTGTTCAGGATGAAGTTACTGTTGCTGAAAAACTTCAGTCTACTGCAAACTTACAGTTCTTTGAAACTTATGTATTGGGTGACATCAGTGGCCAATGGAGTCAAGCTTCTAATCTTTCTAAATCTCCATATATAGAGTCTTCTTCTGTTTCAATCGATACAACTTCAGCTGATTCTTCTAAGTCCTCTACTGTTGTTGGTTTTAATCAAGGTAAATCTTTATCTGATTTAGTTAAGCCAATGGAAGCATATGCCATTGGATCTGTTAAAACAAATGATAAAATTGCTGTTGATGCCTTACTAAACAGAAAGGATATTAAAGATATCTTTCCTTCTGACTTAAAGTTTATGTGGTCTTCATCGCCAGAAATTATTGATGATAAAACCAAGCAAATGGGATATCTTCTTCATGCATGTAAAATTCCTGAAACTGGAAAAGCAGATGTTGGAGGTAAAGACATTAAAAATGCAACCACTGGATATGACCAACAAAATGGAAAAATAACAGTTGATCTGTCAATGACATCTGAAGGTTCAGACAAATGGGCTCAAATGACTTCTGATAATGTAGGTGAATGTGTTGCAATTACTATGGATAATGTTGTATATAGCGCTCCTAGAGTAATTAATGCCATTACAGGAGGAAACACACAAATATCAGGAACATTTACTATAGATGAAGCCAAAGACCTTGCTGGACTTTTAAATGGAGGTGCTTTGCCAGCTCCACTAATTATTATTGAGCAGACAAGAGTAGGACCTACTATTGGTGCCGAAAATTCTACTGCTGGATTGATTTCATTTGCCATTGCATTTGCTCTTGTATTGGTTTACATGTTTTTCTATTATGGAAAATCAGGACTTGTTGCAGACATTGCATTACTTGCCAATATCGTTTTCATATTTGGTTCATTGGCTTCGTTTGGAGCAGTATTGACACTTGCGGGTATCGCAGGTATTGTATTGACAATTGGTATGTCTGTTGATGCCAATGTACTTATATTCGAACGTATTCGTGAAGAACAAGCAAATGGTAAAGAATTGAAACAAGCAATAGATACAGGTTTCAAAAAAGCATTGTCATCCATTATTGATGCAAACGTAACGACTCTTTTAACAGCCATTGTCCTTAAAGTTTTTGGAACTGGCCCAATTGAATCATTTGCGACTACTTTGATCATTGGTATTTTTACCTCTGTTTTCGCTGCATTGGTTATATCAAGATTAATTTTCATGTTCTTTATGAAAAAATCAATTGGTATCACATTTGATACAAAGTATACAAAAGGTGCATTTAAAAATTTAAATATAAATTTTATAGGCAATAGAAAAGTTGCCTACATCATATCAACAGTTCTTGTCATATCATCAATATTGTTTCTATCATTAAAAGGCCTAAAACCTTCAGTTGAATTTTCTGGTGGGGAAACATACAGTGTTAAATTTGAGAAATCAGCAGAAAATCAAATTGAATACCTTAAAAAGAATATCAAATCTGAAATGAAAGGGTCATCAGTTGAAGCCAAAACCAAATCAAATAATTACACTGTTGAAATCACAACAAACTTTAAACTTGAAAACCCAACGGCTACTGATAAAATGGCCAAAGAGAAAATGAATAAGGCTTTATCTAAAAGTTCTGATAAATTAGGTACATATGAAATTCAAGAAACAAGAAGTGTATCATCTTCTATATCAAATGAATTGATTTCATCTTCAGCATTGTCAATTATATTGTCATTGTTTATCATATTTGCTTACATCTTTATTCGTTTTGGAACATGGCAATATTCAATTAGTGCAATTGTTGCATTGTTTCATGATGTCACAATAGTACTAGGAGTATTTGCTTTGTTTAATGGAATACTTCCTTTTAACATGGATGTTGACCAAGCATTTATTGCAGCAATACTTACGGTTATTGGTTATTCAATTAATGATACGGTTGTTGTATTTGATAGGATTCGTGAAGAGCTTTCATGGAAAAGAGAAGCCAACTACCAGACAGAGGTTAATGGTGCTTTAAATTCTACCTTATCAAGGACTGTTAATACTTCAATGACAACTTTTGTTGTGCTATTGATTATTTTCATTTTTGGTGGAGCAGCAATTAAAGGATTTATATTTGCTTTGTTAATAGGAATTATTATTGGTACTTATTCTTCTCTATTATTGGCTTCTCCGTTATTGACAGACTTAACAAAAAAGAAAGCTTAGAATCTAAAGATTTTATCTTTTTTGTTTTTCTTGATGTAATTGTTGACTAGAATTTTTGAATCTTTGTCTTCTTTTTTGCTCTCTATAAAAGTAAACCATTTATCGATTGTTAAATGATTGAAATGATAGGGTGCAAATCCATATCCTTGGTAAGTTCCGTTTTCAATTAAAACAAGGCTCTTTTCTGTTTTGTCACGACCTTTTCCTACAAGATAAAAGCGTTCATGTTTATAAGATAATTTATCAATAAATATTTGCACTCTATTGTTATAAGTTTCAACATCTTCATTCATTATGCAAGCACCATTACAGCTTTTTATTTCATAGTAAAAGCATGCTTTATTCATATCTTTTTTGTTACTACAATAAATATCGCATAATTGGTATTCTTCTCTTATTGATTTTAAGAACTCTGATCCTTCTTTTTTAGTGCTAAAATAGAGTAGAGGTGAGCTATTTCTTTTTGATATATTGTCAACAAGCAAATGTATGTATCCATTGTCTGAAATATCATCATAAATACCATATAAAAAACGACTGTTTTTTAAACTATGATTGTAAGTTGTTTGATGTTTTTTTATAAGCTCTGATTCCTTTAAAAGAGCAATCAACTCAGATCCACATAATTCATATTCAACTCTTGCAATATCTTTACTTAATTGAATCGCCTTTTTATTTTTCCTGTTTTGTAAATGCTGCTTTACTCTTTTTTTAATATTAATGCTTTTACCAATATATATAATTTGATTAAACTCATTATAAAATCTATAAATACCAGTTTTTGTTGGTAAGTCATCAATTGTTATGTAATCTAGGTTTGGATGTGTATGTTTTGGATTGAGTTCATATTCAATCAATTCATTTAAAAGTATTTGATCCTTTTCAAACATCATGTTAAATAGCTTAACAGTAGCTTGAGCATCACCTATAGCCCTATGTCTATTGGAAAGTTTAATGTCTAATTCTCTACATAACTTACCAAGGCTATAAGATGTCTTTCCAGGTAGTATTTTTCTTGCAGATTTAACGGTGCATAAATGAGGCATTCTGAAGTCATATCCTAAAGATCTAAATTCACTTCGTAACATTCCATAATCAAATGAGACATTATGTGCAACAAAAATAGCTCCTTCAGAAAATTCAATTATTTTTTTGGCAATTTCATGAAATTTAGGAGCATTTTTAACCATTTCATCATTAATACCAGTTAAACCAGTTATAAATCTAGGAATAGGTAACTCAGGATTGATAAGGGTTTCAAATTGGTCAATAATTTTTTTACCATCATAAAGATACATTGCTATTTCAGTCATTTTAGAGGTTTTTGGATTTCCCCCAATGGTTTCAACATCAAGTATTAGGTATTTCATTTGTTATTAAATGCTATTATTTACAAGATAATAAAAATAAAAACGATGTATTGAGCTTAATTTTTATTTAGTCTTATGAATTATTTAGATAATATTTTTTTTACGTAATAAGCAGTTTTAACTGGAATTGAAGAGTTATTCCACTGATACTGGTAGTATTTTTTGTCATAACCACCAATATTCATAAAAAACTGTCGAACACCAGGAATTCTTGAGCCACCATAATCAAATATTTTATTATGTTTTTCAGCATGTTTAATACCTGCATCAATTAATGCATACATAGCCCCTTCATTTTGAGCTTCTTGTATACAAGCACCTTTTAAGTATAACAAGGAACTTTTTTGCTCAATAAAAAATGCTCCACCTAATAAAGATTTTGATTCATCATATACTCCCATTATTTTTAAAACTCCTAAGTCATTCATAGATGCAACCAACTTGTTGAATCTTGAAAAATCAGTATTAGATAAATCGCGGACTTTTTGATTAAGATTGGTATGAATGAAATCAATAATTTGATTGACTTGATTGGATTCAGCAATAACATAAGATGAATTTGTAAACTTCTTAAGCATTCTGTTTGAAAGTTTATTGTAATCTTTTAAACCATCATTAATTTGATATACGTGAACTGCTTTGAAATTCTCATTAAACATAAAAGCTGATGAAAAAGAAGCTACCTTAAAAGCAAATTGCAATTGCTCCATTAAATCACTGGGGTATTTTTTTTCTTCTGTAAGATGTAGCCATTCAAGATAACGACTAAACTTAGGTGTGTAGATTCCTTTAACACCCATTCTTATGGTATAGGGTAGTGCCATGCCATTTGAATAATCATCGTCTACAAGGACACACCAATTTTCAGCTACGCTATCTAGATAAGCTGAATGAGAAAATAGAGAAGCGCCAGGCGAACTCGTTACCAGTGCATTCCACTTTTCAATATCTATATGTTCCCTTTCAATTATATTCATTTCAATGAATCAAAGGTAATAAAGGAATTTTTATTAGACGGTGAATGAATAAATGACTTTAGTTTTTTAAATGAATATTCAGTCATTCCTTTGGGGTGACCAATAACAACCATTTTATCAAAACCTCTTGATGAAAGTTCGGTTTTAGACTTTTTTAGTACAGATGAATAGTAACCATCACAACTTACATGATTCCAAACACTATTAAACAAAACTTGTTTCTTTCTTCCAGGTTGTGACATAAAAACTCCATCACCTACCATTTTATGTGCTGAAGGATTGATCCTTCCCAAAGCATAAAGGCACCAGTAAAAGAAAGGGGAATATTTTCTGGATGAAATTGGAATTTCAGTAAAAAAAGAATCTTTTTTATTTATAAGCACATCATTTTCAAAAGAATAAACGTCTTTATCTGGAGCTTTTGTAAAGTCAAATGAATAGCTTCCACTGGTCATTTTTGCATTAAAAATAACACTTGTATCGTATCGAATTCCATTTTTCTTAAAAGTATCCATCAATCGATCAAAGGGTTGAATACACCAGCCACCAGCTCTAAATGCATGTATGTTTCTATGGATTAATTCCTCAAGGTATGATTTATATCGTGTAACTATATCATCAATTTCTTGATCCGAAAAATCGTGAAGTTTGTAAAATTTTTGTGTATTCATGTGCCAACCATTTCTGTCATAAAATGATTTTTCCCAATGAGGATGAATGTGAAGCTGTATGTCATGACCTTGTTCAATAATGTCATGAATTTGATCTTTTATAAGATTCAGGTCTTTCGATAGATTTGGGAAAGTGAGTTTATAGGACTCAAGTTTCAATAAGTAACCTGCATCAACAAAAAAAGTGTATTTACAATCTGTATGTTTTGCAATTTTTAAAAGCCTATTGGTAGGGCTGATCATACATTTTTTAACAGATCCTGGTTGATCTCCAAAAAACAACTCGTAATCAAATGTTAAAAAAATCTGCATATACAAAATTAGATGTAATGTATTGTTATTGCTAAAAAAAATAGAAAATTATTTATACTCACTTGTTAAGAACTATGAAATTAAGATTGATTCGTAATGTTTATACTTTGGAATATAGAACAATATACTATCTTTGCAGTCTGATTAGGCCTCGTGGCGCAACTGAATAGCGCACCTGATTACGGCTCAGGAGGTTACAGGTTTGAATCCTGTCGAGGTCACAAACAAGCAGAAGTCCTTTCATAGTTATGAAGGGACTTTTTGTTTTGAACGAATCAAGCTCGCTTGAATGAGTATATCAAATAAAAAGTCTAAGCCTCGAAGAGGAAGGACTTCTATTTGCAAAACGTACAAGATAGGATCATGAAGTAATCCTGTCGAGGTCACAAGAATAAAAAAGCTTTCCTTTTGGAAGGCTTTTTT
>NZQU01000017.1 GCA_002696025.1 Crocinitomicaceae bacterium | reverse complement strand
CAAGGCTAACAAGGTCACTAAATTTAAAAAGTGTTCCTGTGGTTGAAAGTGGAGATGAAGAATTGTCAACGGTTCCACCTGCCCCTATAACTTCCCATTGATATGTAGTAGCATAAGTAACTGAGTTTGCGTAGATATTAGTACTCATTTGTGTAACTGTTGAACCACAATACGCAGGTCTTAGTTTGGTTGTTGGTTGAGATTCAGTCGTAATTGTACAAACAGGACCATAATCTCCAAAGACGCCATTGATTTTGGCTCTTGCTTGAATAAAATATGTTTGACCATATCTAGACTTTCTTTGAAGTGGATTTGTTGATGGTCCAAGTCCATTGTTAAAATCTTTCATAGTAACACCATTGTAGGTTGAAATTCCCGTATTATCTGTAAGAGATTGAATGTTAGAGCCAGTGCAAGTTAAAATACCAACAATTTTAAATTCATAATCTTCTGCATTTGGAATTTCTTCACAAAAAATAGTATCTTGTTTGAAGTAATTAATACTTGTTCCTCCACAAATAGAAAAGTCATATGAACTATTGTCATATCTGTAAACAGATTCAATTTCAGGAGCAGCAATAGATAAAACAATTCCACATGTATCACCAGTAGGTCCAAAGACACCATTATTACCTTGTTCAGTTTGAACCCAAACATAATATTGCTGAGCAGCAATTGGATGAGCTCCTGAAGCAATATCAGAAAATTTAAAAAAATTAGTGGGTTGATCTGTAAAAGTTGAAAATGTTGGGCTTACAAGGTCATCTGTAATAAAAAACCTATAAGTAGTTGTTCCCCCTACACTCTCACAATAAATTTTAGAATCTTGAGAAGCAACCGAATCATTACAATATCCATTTTGAAGTTGAGTCGGTATGGCAGGTAATATTAAAAAGCAAGTATCACCATAATTTCCTGTAAAAACATCACCACACTGTCTTGTGTCAACAATTACTTTATACTTAAAATTAAAAACAGGATGTCCAGGCGAAGTCATTTCATTTAATCTGAAAATTCGATCAGAAGAAATAATATCTTCTATAAAAACACCAGACGAATCATAAATGCTGAATTTATATTCATCACTTAGGGCAACAGTTTTGGCATAAATATTTGTTCCTGTTGAAGCGATAGTTAAATCACAATATGAATTACCTAATTTTGTTACTGGTATGGATGGCGTTGTAATTCCACATGTATCCCCATGTGGGCTGTAAGTTGCCCCCCCATCATTTGACCATGAAACTGCAATGTTAAATGTTTTATTGTAACTGGCACAAGGAATCCATGTCAATCTAAGAAGATTGTTATTTCTAATAACGGTATCTTGGGTGGGAACACCACCAATTGTATGCATGATGATAAATCTGTATTTGTTGGCACCGGATACTGATTTGGCATAAATATTAGATCCTCCAGATGAAATCGTTGTATTGCACTGCGCTCCTTTAATCTCAGTTGTTTGTGCTGTTGAATTAAATACAAAAAATATCAGAATTGAAAAAACAAAGACAATTGATTTTACCATACTTAATTTGTTATCAAAATAAATACTAAAACACATTATATACAAATGTAACTTAAAAATTAGCATAAGCCAAAAAATATACCATATGACTTATGAACAAATTCAGGCTTAAACTCTATGTAATAAACGAAATAATAAACGATAAGTTGCCTTAAATAAATTCAACTTAAGTTATATTTTTTTTAAATATTTCTTTGTTTTCAAAGTAGTCTGTTTTTTTTAATCCTTGAGAGTTAAATTTAGGAAATGCTTTAGACTTTCTAGCATTATTATTTTTAATAAGTTGGTAATTATTTGATGTTTTAGTGTCAGAAAATATGTAGTTTGAACTTCTTATAATTAGCAAGCCTTCTTGCTTTACAACGGAGTCTAATTTATGAACCATGTCTTCATACCTTTTGAAAGGATAAATTTTTGAAAGATTATTTAAATATTCAGCTTCAGGATGTTTACATAATACAGAGATTGCTAGAACAACATCAAATTCACCAAGATTATAGATGTCTTTTGGCTCACAATATTTATAGATGATATTTTTATTGCTATTAATTTTTTCTGCTTTTGCAAGGCTTTTTTTATTAATATCAACACCTAAAATAGATGCATTGGGTAAATACTTATTTAAACTAATGCATTCTTCACCAGAAGAACATCCAAATGAAAGGATTTTAATTTGCTTGTCACTATATCTAGATTTTAAAAAATTAAATAGATCAGGGTGTCTATCGTATTCTGTAGTAGATGCTTCTTGAAAAATGTTTTTTTCTTTCGTTCCAGATGAAAAAGCTAAAAAAATATAGGTGAGTTTTTTATAATAAAGATATATTTGTGGGAATTTTAAAATGATATTTTTTATTTGTTTCATTAGTTTGGTTTTTGAAACTAAAAATTTAATGTTTCGTATTTCAAAACTATAATTTTGAAATGAATAAAGTTCATAAAAAGACAACTATATTTAAGCATTAACGTATATTTAAAGGATTAATTATTATATTATTTTGTCATAATTAAAAATAAATATTTTTTAAATGAGCAAAGAAGATGAAGGTTTATTGAAAAAGCAAGATTATCATGCTATTTCAAATGAGGAGGATGCAATTCTTCAGTTAAGATCTATTATTAATAAAAATAATAAAGGGAAGACTGTTGATAATTTTCAAAATAATTTCTTTACCAATCTTGTTAAATCCCTTGAATTAGGTAATGATAGTGAGGTCTATATTGATTTAGATCAGATTAATGACATTAGGTATATTAACAAGCATTTTAATAATGTTTACAGTAATTTAACTTATGGTAGTTCTTATTTTGGAGTTGTAGAAACTTTAAGCGATTGGAGAAAAAAACAATGGATGTTTAAACTTCCAGTTATAGGTTGGATTTATAGAATTTACGTTTTTATGCTTTCTAGAGTAACTCCAAGATTATGGGGTTTAAAAAAGATATATTTTTTACTTACCAGTGGTCGTAATAGAATAGTCTCTAAGGCTGAAATACTTGGTAGATTGGTTTATTGTGGTTTTGAGATTATAGATTGTAAACCAATTAATAACAAACATTATTTTATTGCAAAAAAAACAAGAGAACCACTAAAAATAAAGCCAAGCTATGGTCCTATTTTTAAAATGAATAGAGTTGGAAAAAAAGGGAAAATCATTGGTGTTTATAAATTTAGAACAATGCATCCATATTCTGAATTTATCCATGATTACATTATAAAGACTAATGGTTATAATAGTAAAGGGAAAATTAAAGATGATTTTCGTACTTCAAGATGGGGGAAAATCATGAGAAAATACTGGATTGATGAAATACCTCAAATATATAATGTTTTAAGAGGTGAAATGAAATTGGTTGGTGTTAGACCCGTAAGTCAGGTTTACTTTGATAGTATACCCGATGAATTAAGAAGCATACGTTTGCAAATGAAGCCTGGTTGTATTCCTCCTTATGTAGCTCTTGATTTAGGTGTCACCAAAGAAGATGTTTTAAATGCTGAGACACAATACCTTAGGGATAAGATTAGGAGGCCGTATTTTAATGATTTGATTTATTTTTTTAAGGCTATTTATAAAATAATTTTTAGAGGAAGACGTAGTGCATAAATACAATAAGATGAATTTTATAAAAAAAAGCAGTTTTTTAGTAACATTGTTAATCACAGTTCTTTGTTCATTTTTCTTTAATTCTTGTAAGAAGGCTGAAGAGGTATTGTATTTTCAAGGTGAATTTATAGATTCTACCTCTGAGCTTCATTCTTCTTATTTTCCTGTTATTCAAAAAAATGACATGTTAGAAGTCATGTTAACTACTGCAAATGAAGAAGCTACAAAATTGTTTACTCCAGCTATTCAAAATAATAAAACAACCGTAACTTACAGTTCTGGTGTTGCTTCTAAAAATGGATTTTTAGTTGATCAAAATGGTTTTATTGAGCTTCCATTTATTGGGAAAATATTGGCTCATGGAAAAAAAAGAAATGATCTTGAAGATGAAATTGAAAGTAAATTAAGTGAATATATAAAAGAGCCAATTGTATTAATTCAAATAATTAATTTTAAAGTAACAGTCTTAGGTGATGTTAGAAGACCTGGAACAATTTCTGTGCCTAACGAAAAAATATCTTTGATTGAAGCCATTGCCATTGCTGGTGATTTAAATATTACCGCTGAAAGAAAAAAGATTGTTTTAATTAGAGAGGTTAATGGAGTGAGGAAAGAATTTCTTATTGACTTAACATCAAAAGACTTTTTCTCATCTCAGTTTTATTTTTTACAACAGAATGATGTAATTTATGTTTCCCCTAACCGTGCTAAAATAAACTCATCTAGTTACAGTCAGATTTATCTTCCTATTTTATCAAGTATTTCTTTAATTCTTACTGCTCTTAATTTAATTTTAAAATAATGGAGGATATTGATGATAAAAAAATATCAATTGAAGATATAGGTAGATCAAATTTTAGAGATTTATTTTTCAAATATCTTTCTCATTGGACATTGTTTTTAATTTTAACAATCATCTGTCTTTTTGTTTCGTATATCTATCTAAGATACACGGTTCCGTTATATGAGGCAAAGGCTACTGTAATGATTAAAAATAATCAAAAAGGGGGGTCTGGTATGTCAGAAACATCTGCATTTGAAGATTTGTCGATTTTTAATGATGGGAATTCTGTTGAAAATGAAAGGTCTGTTTTTCTTTCTCGTCGTTTGATGAAAAAAGTAGTTCGGAAATTAGATTTACAAAAGGAATATTTTGCTATTGGTAATGTCACAGGTTTCACTAAAAGAGAAATTTATGATAAATCACCAATATTAATAGAATTTAATGTAGGAGATTCATTGCTTAAAAATGTAAATGTCAAGTATTTAGTTAATGTTACTGATACCGGCATGGTTCAAATGGAGGATGGTAATGGTAAAATCATAAAAAGAATACCATTTAATAAATGGATTTTATTTAATAAAAAAGGTGTAAAATATAGAATTTTAAAAGCATCTAATTTTTCGTCTAAACTAGTAGAGCGTAAATATCAAATTAACGTGGTCCCTCTAGATGTTGCTGTTAATAAAAATTTATCGAAATTATCAGTTGAGCAATTTGGAAATGCATCAACTATGCTAAGAATTAATCTTCAAAATCAATCTAAAGAAAAGGCTGTTGATATCATCAACCAACTAATTGATGAATACAATAAAGATGCAATCAATGATAAAAATTTAATTTCTAAAAACACCTCTGATTTTATATCAGGTAGAATAGATGTGATATCTGATGAGCTTGGAAACGTAGAGGATTCAGCAAAAAAATATAAAGATTATAACAGTCTAGTTGATATTGAATTTGAAGCCAAAACAAATATTTCAGGAAATTTAGACTTAAGAAGAAGTATTGTTCAGGCAAACACAGAGCTTGAATTAAGTAATATGATGCTTGATCATATCAAGCAAAATGATGGTCCTAATGATTTAATACCTATTAATCTTGGTTTGGCTGACAATTCTATTGAAAGAACAATAGAAAGGCATAATAATCTTGTTCTAGAGCGTATTGAAGAGTTAAAAACAACTACATTAAAAAACCCTATAGTTGTTAATTTAACCAATAGAATAGTTGAGCTTAAACTTAATATTAACAACAGTATTAATAATTTAATCAATTCAAATAATAAAAAACTATCAGAATTAGAGGAAGAAGAAAAAAGAGTTCTTGTTAATCTATCTAAAACTCCAAAAAACGAAAAAGAATTTAGATCAATTATTAGACAACAAGAGATAAAAGAATCTCTCTACCTTTATTTACTTCAAAAAAGAGAAGAAACTCAAATAGCTCTTGCTGTTGGTGTTGGAAATGCCAAAGTTGTAGACCCAGCCTTTTCTTCAGGAAGTGTAATTTCTCCTAAAAAGTCATTTATTTATTTTGGTGCCATTTCTTTGGCAATAGCACTATCAATTTTGTATATATATGTTAAAGAACTTTTATACGATAAGGTATATTCAAAATCGGATATTGAAAAGAAAAAATTACCATATATTGGAAACATACCATTGGGAGAAAAAAACACCCAAATAGTTGTTACTAAGGGGAGTAAAACTGCAATTTCTGAAGCATTTAGGTCGCTTAGAACAAATGTTGATTTCATTCTAGGTCCTACTACTGATAAAGGAAAGTTTATTTTCATTACTTCAACAGTTGCTCGAGAAGGAAAATCATTTACAACAGTAAACTTTTCATTATCTCTTGCCTTATCTGGTAAAAAAGTTCTTGTTTTGGGAATGGATTTACGTGCACCTAAATTGGAAGAGTACCTTGAAACTGATAGATCTAAAGGGGTTACCAATTTCATTGTTGATGAGTCCATGACTTTAGATGAAATAATATATACAAGTGATATAAATGATAATGTAGATCTTCTACCTTCTGGAGATATCCCTCCAAACCCTTCGGAATTATTAATGATGGATAGGGTTGATTATATGTTTGATGAATTGGGAAAAAGATATGATTATATTGTTGTTGACACCGCTCCAGTTGGAATCGTAACAGACACTTTATTGATATCTAAATTTGCTGATTCAGTTATATATGTTGTAAGAGCTCACCAGTTACCTAGAAGGATGTTAAATATATCTTCAGAATTACACCAAGAAAAAAGACTGCCTAATATGGCTATTTTATTAAATGGAACCTATGGTGGAAAGGGTTATGGTTATGGCTATGGTTATGGTGGTTATGGCTATGGCTACGGTTATGGTGGTTATGGTTATGTACAAGGTTATTACCAAGAAGAAGAAAAAAAGCAGCCTTGGTGGAAATTTTGGAAAAAATAATTTTAAGAATTAGGACAAACAAAATCAGTTATAGGTATTGAAGTTTTTGAAATCGCATTATACCCTCCAATTACATCACACAGATCATGATATCCTTTTGATTTTAAAATAGAAGCGGCAATAATACTTCTATATCCTCCAGCACAATGAATAAATAATTTTCCAGAAGGATAATGGTTAATATTGTCATGAATGAAATCTAATGGGAGAGAAAAGGCGTTTTCAATATGTTCAGAACTAAATTCCCCAGGCTTCCTAACATCTATTATATTTTGGTTTTCATTGTATAATTCTAATAATTGATCAGCATTAATTCTTTCAATTGAATCAGTGTTTTTATGATTGTTGATCCAAGTATCAATGCCACCATTCAAATATCCAATTACTTGATCATATCCAACTCGTGAAAGTCTTTGTACACTTTCTTTTTCTTTTCCTATTGGACAAATCAAAACTAATTTTTTATCAAGATTTGGAAAAATAGAACCAACCCAAGGTGCAAACTGACCTTCAAGTCCAATACTAATACTTTTAGGTATGTGTATTTTGGCAAAATCAGCGGCATTTCTTGTATCAAGAACAACAATATCTTTTTCTAGATAACTACAGAATTCATCTATATTTAAAGGTTTTAAGCTTCTTTTGAATATTTCATCCATAGAGTCATATCCATTTTTATTCATGGATACATTGATTCCAAAATAACCTGGAGGCGGAAGAATTCCATCTGTCACTTCATCAATAAATTCTTGTCTTGTTATTCCTTGTCTTAAAGCATAATTTTTTTCTTTTTGTTCTCCAATAGTACTATAGGTTTCTTTTGACATGTTTTTGCCACAAGCACTTCCTGCACCATGTGCGGGATAAACAATCACTTCGTTATTTAGTTTAAGTATTTTATTTTGAAGTGAATCATACAACATTCCAGCAAGATCATTTTTTGTAATGTTATTTGATTTTTGAGCCAAATCTGGCCGTCCAACATCACCTATAAATAAAGTATCACCTGTAAATATTGCAATGTCTTTCTTTGTTGAATCTTTTAATAAAAAACAAGATGATTCAAGTGTGTGTCCTGGTGTATGAAGTACTTTTAATGATGCATCTCCAAAAAATAATTCTTCCTCATCTTTAGCTATATAAGCATCTATATTTGTTTCGGCATTTGGACCAAAAACAATAGTTGCTCCTGTTTTTTTTGCTAAATCAACATGACCACTTACAAAATCAGCATGAAAATGAGTTTCAATGATGTATTTGATTTTGACACCATCCTTATTTGCTTTTTCAATATATTGATCTACTTCTCTGAGTGGATCAATTATTACTGCTTCATTTTTTGATTTAATATAATATGCACCTTGCGCTAAGCACTTAGTATACAGTTGCTCTATATTCATTTATAAACCAAGTTTTTTTGATAATCCTTTTGAAACAGCATCTTTATGAAGATAGATGTTTATTGTTTTCCACTTAAAATAACTTTCAGAAACATAAAGATACCCTTCAGGGTAATTGCCTGTTCCCCATGAGTTTTTTACCAAGAAATAGTTGGTTCCATCTTGATCTTTGTATAAACCAACTATGTGCATCCCATGATCATCAGTTGTTGTTTTATTGTCGTAACCTTTTTGTCTGTATTCAGCAGTAATCACTTTCTCTTTTACAGGTGTTAAAAATGCATTTGAAGACCTTTCAGCACCTCCATCAGAGAAATTTCGATTGTCTCTTCCTTTAATTTTTATAGTTGATTGATCTTCAGGATTAATTCCTAATCCATTACTGAAGCTAAATCCTTTTTCAGAAACATCAGCTCCCCAAGCTAAAGTATATCCATTTTTTAATGCTTCGACACTTGCATTATAAAGATCATCTAAACTGACATTATAGCTAGTTCCCCAACTCCAGTTGTCTTGAATGGCAAGCATACATTTGGAATTCATTGGGTGATTAGTAAATGAAGTTAATGATATATAGTCATCCATGTTTAAACCGATTTTTTCAGCATAAGTTTTAGGAGTATATTTTTTGCCATCCATTTCAAATTCTTGAATATCTTCACCAATATAGGTGTCTAATATTCCATTAATAGCTTGTTTCCAAAGTTTTGTTGAAATACCTGATTTGGTACTACCTGCTTGTTTTTTTACCCCTTGGACAGCTCCATTTAAAACTGCAAACATTTCACTGTGATTGTATGATTTCATTCCTTCTGGAATCCCTTTATAAACGTCGGCTGGTAGAATACCATAATTATTAATAACATAAGGGATGTCATGAAAGGCGCCACCTTGAGAAAAATTAATTTTACCATCCATTCTTATGTATTTATCAGCTTTTGCCTCATAAGCCTTTCTTACTATATACATTTCAGATAATAATTGAGGATTCTTGTTTCCCTTTCTAATCAATTCAGATTCAAAAAAAGAAAGTGCTGAAAAACTCCAACATGTTCCTGCTCTTCCTTGACTTTCAACTGGTGTTGCATCCAAATGAGCTATTTTTTCAAATTTATAATTGCTTCCTTCTTTGTTTGTGATTTCTTGAGCGTTTAAAGAAAAACTAAGCGCAGCAACGCATAAAACCATGTGCTTTTTCATAATATATATTGTTTGTTAATGTTTAAGAACCCAGGAGTCATAGCCCAGATTTGTTGTTTTTTGGATTAAATCTTGTAAATCTTTGTTATTGGTTGTTTCGCCAATGCTAACTCGGTATAATTTTCTTTTTATATCAACTATAGATGCATTGAACCCTTTGCTTTTTAGTTTTTTAACAAGTCTTGTGGCATTTTTGTATTTCCCAAAACATCCAACAATAGTACTTTTGGTGCCACGTGGTATTTTGGGATATTTCGCTTGATACCTTTCTCTCCTTCTTTTCTTTTTTTCTTCAATCTTTTTGTCCTGAGATGTTTTATCATTACTGATTTTATTCACAGGAGAATCTTCTTTTATTTTAACGATTATGTATTTTTCATCATCATACTTGTATGAAAAATAATTCAAATCTGCATTTAATGATTTGATTTGATTTTCTAGAGATTGTTCTTTTGTTGATAAATCAAATACTTTACTGTTCTTTATTTTTTGGTATTTGGTTTCTTCTATTTTGTGGAATGGATTTAAATCTTGAATAGATATAATACCTGATTCAAGAAAATTTGTTTGAGTAGGCAGCCAAAACGAATAAAACATTAATGGCAATAAACATGCTGCTGCTGCATATTTCCATAGCGCAACAGTTTTCTTTTCTGTAGTATTAATCGATTGCTTTTTGTTTTTTGAGTTTTCTTTAGGCTTTAGGTTTTTTTCTTTGGGTTTTGTTTCTGTTTCTGTTTCAATTTTCGGAGTGTTGAAAATAAAAGTAGAAAGCCCATATGAAGAAGCCAATAAATTTGAAAAGTCATCTTGAATAAAACGAATTTTATTTGACTTGTCAATATGAAGTGTTCCAATTTTATTTAATTCAATACGATTCCCAGAGTCTAGTTGGCTTTTCCAAGAGTTAATTTGATTTCTAATTTGATCAAAAGATTCTTGATATGATAACTTGTTTTGTTCAGCGAAATGATTTATTAATAAACCATCGCTTTTCAATAATTTATTATTAAATATAATTACTTTTCTAGGAGGAGTGATTTCTCCTTTATCATAATCAATTTTTGCTTTTTCATTTTGAGAAACAAATCCACCAAAAGAAGGGATGATTACACAATCATGATGCAGTAAAAGATTAAATATAATTTTATCTAAAGAAATCATATAGCAAAGATACACATTTCACAAAGTAAAAACAATATCTGATTAGAGTTGCTCGATTACAGCATTTAAATCATTTGGAGTATCTATATTAGGTGTTTCTATATCTGTTTTTAAAACGTAAATGCAATAACCGTGATATAGCCACCTTAATTGCTCTAAAGATTCTATTTTTTCAATTTGAGATGGTTCGACCTTACATATTTCTTGAAGCGTATTTGATCTGTAGGCATATAGGCCAATATGTCTTAAATAATTTTGATTTGTATGTTTGTCTTGATTGAAGGGTATCATACTACGACTAAAATACATTGCATTGTTATTTACATCACAAACGATTTTAATTCTGTTGCTATTTTCAATTTCTTTTAAGTCTGATGTTTCAATTCCTAAAGTGGCAATTTGAATTTTTTCGTCTTTAAAAACATCAATTAATTGATCTAATTGATTTGAGTTAACGAGTGGTTCATCGCCTTGAATATTAATTACAATGTCATAATTGTCAAGGCTTTTTGCCACTTCTGCACATCGTTCTGTTCCTGAAGTATGTGTGGATTTAGTCATCATAACCTCACCACCAAATTTATTTACTTCATTAACAATTCTGTTGTCATCAGTTGCAACAATTAAATGGTCAAGTGATTTAGATTTATTAGCACCTTCATAAACTCTTTGAATCATTGATTTTCCTTTTAAGTCAACCAATGGTTTCCCTGGAAATCTTGAAGAGTTGTATCTTGCAGGAATGACACCTAAAACTTTCATTAAAACTTCATTTGAAGTTGCAAAATGAAATTTCTTGGTGCTTGAATATCACCTGGTCTACTAGAGTATTCAGCATTTAATACATTATTTGCTATAAATGAAACTCTTATTTTTTCATTTACCTTGTAAGCAACTCTTGAATCAACCACCAAATTGCCTTTATTGTACTCTTCCCTGTATTCTTTTAATCCCGGCAAAATTTCTGTTCCAAAAGCATCCACCTCAAACATTTTGTCAATATTCGCCATAAAGCTGTTGTATCTACTTGAAAAACCTAAACTAAATTTTTTGTAATTAAATTCAATATCAGCTTTTGCTAGATGTCTAAATCGATACTTTAGCATATTGGTTGTGGTGTCTGAAAATTGACTTAAGTAGGTAGAATCACTATTTAGTGAAATAGGGTTCATGTATGTATAGCCAATTAATGAAATAATTTCTATTGGCCCTATACTTCCGAGGCTATTGAAAGAAAATTCCACACCGGAAATGCGTGCTTTTTCAGCATTTTTAGCTTGAAAACCAATCCAATCATATATGTTGTCTTGAGTTAATGTAACTGAATCAGGGTTGTAAATTCCAAAAGTAAATTCCATCATGTTGTCATACTCATTAACAAAACCAGAGATGTCTAACATTCCCTTCCAGTCACCAATTTTAACCCCTTGTTTAAATCCAATTTCAGCAGCCCAACCAGTTTCTGGATTTAGATTTGCATTTGGAAATATATTTAAACCACCAACACTTGTTTGGGTAAACCTTTCAGCAACAGATGGGTATCGAACTCCTTGACCTAAAGATGCTCTTAAATGTGTGAATGGTGCAATTTCATAATGAAGAGCAGATCTAAAAACAGGGTAAAAAGGTAGGGTGACAGAATCATTTTTCATTTTAATCAGGAAGTCTGAATCTCCTCTTTTGTTGTCCATTTCAAAATATTCCAATCGGACACCACCAATAATGTCAAATTTACCTATGTGATGTTCATATTGACCGTAAGCAGCAATGTTATTTGAATTGTGATCGCCAAAAAGTTCAGACTTAACATTGTTATAAATATCTGTAATTCCTGAGGTTAAAGTAATTCCATTATTAAATTCTTTTTGAAATTGATAATCAAAAAAGTAAACAGATGCTTGACTACTTTGGTCTGGATCTTCTTGTATGGCATTTTTAACATAATACAATCTAGTTTTAAGAGAGTGCTTGTTGTTATTCTTGTCTCTGAATTTTAAATAAGGATCAATAAACAATCGATGACCTAAATTAGTGGATAAAGTAGTGGATGTATCTGTGCTTTGAGGTGTATATGCAAGACTATCGCTTTGCCATAATAAAAAACTACCTGTTTTTTGATATTGATAATTGTATCCAATTCCGGCTTTAACACGGTCAAATTTTTTGGGTCTAAAATAAAATGTTCCACTTACCCTTCCTCTGTCAGTTAATTCACCATCTCTATATCCATCATTATGAAATAAAGTAGTTGAAATAGTATATCCAAATCTTTTAAACATTTGTCCTCTATACAATTCAAATTGATGAAAATTTGGATTTTTTCCATCTTCCCACCATTTTAAAGATGCTCTTGAAGGATTGTCATAGAATCCACTTTGTACTTTAAGTTTTGTTAAGGGTTTAGAAGTTGGTTCTCTTTCAGTAAGTGCAATAACTCCATTTAACGCACCGCTTCCGTATAAAACTGATGAAGCTCCTTTCATTATCTCTACTTGTGATGCTTGTTCCATTGGAATGGCATTCCATTGTGTGTCTCCAGCATATCCAGATAATAAAGGCATTCCATTCCAAAGCAATAGAACTCTACTTCCAGCACCATATGCAAATCCAGAACCACCACGTATACTAACTTGTCCATCCATTGTAAAAACACCAGGACTTTGATCAACAGCATCATCTAACTGTGATATACCTTTGTTATCAATTAGTTCAGGGCGTATAATTTCCATGGAGACTGGCACCTCTTCAACAGCTTGTTCTCTCCTTCCTGCTGATATAACAACAGTTTCAAGATTGGTTAAGGGCTCTTTTAATGTAATGGTTAATTTCCCCGATTGCTCTACAATTGTAGTGTCATTTACATACTGTAGCATGGATGTAATAATTTTTACTGGGTATGTTTTTGAGTTCAAAGTAAAATCACCATCAAAGCCTGTAATGGCTCTATTGCCATCTGAACATATGACCTTAGCTCCAATAATAGGTTCATTTGAACTGCCATCAATTACGATTCCTGTAATTTGTGAATAACCGATAGAAGATATAAAAAGAGTGAAAATTAAAACTATACGCATAAAAATTTATTTACTCAATATTAACAAATTTTTACAAATAAGCACAATAAATATGCTCTATATATTAATTTAAAATTAGATTTTTTTCAATCTTGGCTATTTCCAAACGCCCATTTTAGAGAAATGATCAATTCTACTTTTAATTCGATCCTCTGGTTTCATAGCATCAAGTTCTGAAAGTGCTGTATTTATAATCTTGCGCACTCTTCTAAACATCTCTTCCTTATTTCGATGAGCTCCTTGTATAGGTTCTTTAATGACTTCATCAACTATTGATAACTTTTTCATGTGTGCAGAGGTTAGTTTTAATGCATCTGCAGCGGTTTCTTTGAAATCCCATGAACGCCATAAAATTGATGAGCAAGACTCTGGAGAAATAACAGAGTACCATGTATTTTCGAGCATCATGACTCGATCACCTACACCAATTCCAAGAGCCCCTCCTGATGCACCTTCTCCAATAATAATACATATGACAGGTACTTTAAGGCGCATCATTTCATATATATTTCTAGCTATAGCTTCTCCTTGACCTCTTTCTTCTGCTTCTAGACCGGGAAAAGCACCAGGTGTATCTATAAATGTTACAATAGGTTTGTTAAATTTTTCAGCCAACTTCATTAGGCGAAGCGCTTTTCTATAACCTTCCGGATTAGGCATCCCAAAGTTCCTGAATTGACGCATTTTTGTATTGATTCCTTTTTGTTGACCAATAAACATAATGCTTCTGTCATCCATTAAGCCAAAGCCTCCAACCATTGCTTTGTCATCTTTAACATTTCGATCTCCATGAAGTTCTTGAAATTCGCCATTTGTTAATGCATTAATGTAGGCCATTGTGTATGGTCTATCTGGATGTCTTGATAATTGAACCCTTTGCCAAGGAGTTAGGTTAGAAATAATTTCTTTTGTTTTATCTGTTAAGTTTTTTTGAAGTTGTTTAATATTGTCACTCATATCAACTCCTGTATTTGAACTAATCTCTTTAGCTTGTGTAATTTGTTCTTCAAGCAATTTTATTGGTTCTTCAAATTCTAAGTAAGTAGCCATACAATTTATTTTACAGTGTAAAATTAGTAATTCTGTGGTGTTGTATTACATTTGTTAAGTGATATTATTTCCATTTGCTAAAATTAATTTAGGTTTAAATGTTATAAATAAACGCCATGATGGGTTTCATGAAATAGAAACTTCTATGGTTCCTATTCCTTTATATGATGTTCTAGAGGTAAAAGTTCAAAAAAAATTCCAATTTTTTCAAACAGGAATAAAATTCAACAATCATAATGAAGATAATCTTTGTGTGAAAGCATATAATCTCATAAAAACAAATTATGATATAGACCCTGTTTACATTCATTTGCATAAAAACATTCCTATTGGTGCTGGTTTGGGTGGTGGATCATCAGATTCAGCTTATACATTAAAAGCATTGAATGATTTATTTAAATTGAATATAAGTAATAAGGAGTTAAAAATTTTATCAAATGAATTGGGGAGTGATTGTCCTTTTTTTATTGATTCAACTCCTCAGTACTGTACTGGTAGAGGAGAAATCATGCAAAAGTCTAATATTGACTTATCAGATTTTTATATAAAGCTCATATACCCATCACTTCACATTAGCACTCAAAAAGCATATTCATTAATAAAAAAATATGCTTCGTTGCAAACTTATTTCAATTTGAATAAAATGGTGCCCTCAGATTGGAAAAGCAATCTAATAAACTCTTTTGAAATCCCATTATTTAAAGAGTATCCAGAATTAAAAAAAATTAAAGAAAATCTTTATAATGAAGGCGCTTTTTATGCATCAATGAGTGGAAGTGGTTCTTCTATTTTTGGTCTTTTTAAAATCAAACCAAGCTATTCTTCTCAATTGCCTGATTCACATTTTCAAATGATAAAAAAATTATAGAATTAATGACTAATCAGAGTTTAAAAATTGTAAATAAAATGCTGTCTAAAGATCATTTTAGTGAATGGTTAGGTTTGAATGTTTTAGAAATTAGCCCTGGATATTGCAAATTGTCTATTAAAGTTAACAAGTTGATGCTTAATGGATTTGGTATTGGTCATGGTGGCATTTGTTTCTCTATGTCTGATTCAGCATTGGCTTTTTCTGCGAATGCAAAAGGAAGTGTATCATATACCAAAGAAACTACTTCGTCATATTTGCAAAAAGTACAAGAAGGAGATTTATTAACTGCAGAATCTAAAGAGATTTCAAATGGAAATTATTATGTTTCAGTAAAAAACCAAAAAAAGGAATTGGTATTCACTTTAAAAGGAACTATACATATAACTGAAAAGAAATGGAAAGTTTAAGAATTGATTTTATACTTTTTTAAAAAAGCATCCCAATTCCAGATGTAAAATTTCATTACTTCATCCATTCTCTTAAGAAAAAGGGGATTTGGATTTTGAAGTCTTTTAAAGTATTCATCTTGGAAATCATTAAGATTATATTTGTGGAAAACAGCCTTAGACATTCCATAAACCATATTTTTAGATGGCCTATTTACTCTTTTAATAAAAGATTGGTATTCTCTTATCAAATCTTGAAATTGAGATTCTGTAACACCATATATTTTTGAAAGCTTCTGAAATATAATTCTTTCGATATTAACTACTTGATGATTGTCGAATGTGCTCTCTAAAAAAGAAAGGTTTCCAACGATAATAATTAAACCAAATAAACCGCTATCTTCTTCTGATAAATTTGGTGATTCAATAAAGGCAGGGTCTTCATTAATTAATAGTGCAATTTCTTTCCATCCAGAATCAACAGAATCAAAAATCGCATTTATGAATACGTTTGCAACTTGATTATTTGATAACTTCTTCTTTAGAATTGTGCTAAACATTCTTTCTGTGTTTGTGATTTGATACGACCTCTCTACAAATTTAACTTTGAGGAAACCTCATTTTAACATTGCCTACTTTTGGTTATCAACGAAGTTTTCAACATATTTCACTTCTGAATTAAATAAAACATGTTGAAAACTCACAATATGAAGTCTGGTTATATGTTTTAGGGTTTTGAAGTTTGATTGTGCCTTGTCTCTTTGGTATATATTATCATGTGATAAATTTATTTTATTTTCGTCTTTTGATTTATGAAACTTATTTATTGAACTGAAACGTTAATGATTTATTACCATGCGAATTAACAAAATTGTGTTTTCTTTAATTTTTTTAATGGTAACTGCCTTTATTTATTATAAGGTGGCTTCAAACAAAAAAGAGATTGATAAAAAGACAAAATCAACATCTAAAATTTCGTATATACCTATTGATACTGTAATCAATCAGTCTTACTCAATAAATTATCAATCATATGGACATATTCAATCTAATGAAGAATTAGATATTGCTTTTGAAATTCAAGGTAAACTTTTAAAAGGAGATAAGGATCTAAATCCAGGAAGCAAATTTAATTTTAACGAGTTGTTATATTCTGTTGATCAACAAGAAGCTTTTTATCAGTATACTGCTAGAAAAGAACAACTTTCAAATTTGTTAATTTCTTGCCTTGCAGATATTGAAATTGATTTCCCCAATCAATTGACAAAGTGGAATGCCTTTTTAAAGGGTTTAAATCCAAATGCATTAATGCCAGACTTTCCTAATTTCAATAATGAAAAAGAAAAGAAATTTATAACATTCAAAGGCATATACTCAGAGTATTTAAATATTAAAAGTATAGAATTAAGACTGGAGAAGTATTTTTATTATGCACCTTTTAATGGTATTGTTACAGCAGTTTACAATAAGCCCTTCTCTATTATTAATCCTGGTGTTAGAATTGCAAGAATTTCAAATACAAATAAAATGGAAGTAAAAGTTCCTGTTTTACTTTCTATGCTTTCTCGAGTTAAAAAATCCAATTCAATTATTTTCTCTAATTCTAACGGAGAAAAAGTAGGTGAGGGTAACTTTTTAAGACAGGACTCACAAATTGATCAAAATACACAATCTATTAACTTATTCTATGAAGTAAAAGGAAGTGATAAGGAGAATTTGATTTTAGGAGAATTTTTAAATGTAACTTTCCATAATTCAACAGATTTAGATTGTTATAGAATACCAGAAAATGCAATTAATAAAAATTCGGTTTGTGTTTTGGAAAATGGAAAGATAGTTCAGCAAAATGTAAATATTATAGCCTCTTCTGATGATTCATTATTTGTAGTTGGGCTCAAAAACGGAAGTGCCTTTGTTTTAGAAAAAGTTTCACCCAATAAAGACATTACATTTAAAGGAATTAACAAGAACTAAATTATGCGAAGATTAATTCAGTTTTTTGTCGATAAACCTATTTGGGGTAATTCAATTATTGTTTTCTTCGTTCTCTTTGGTGTTTTTTCAATCATTCAAACCAAAAGATCTTTCTTTCCTGAGTTAGATCCAAAAAAAATAAACATTAATGTTTTTTATCCTGGTGCCTCACCAAGTGAGATTGAAAGTGGGATTACAATTAAAGTTGAACAATCTTTAAAAGGAATTTCAGAAATTGAGAAGATGAATTCAACTTCTGCCGAAAATTCAGCAATGATATCTATTAGTGCTTATCAAGATGCTGATATGGATCAATTATTAAGCAACATTGAAAACGCAGTTAATTCAATTAATTCATTTCCTAAAGGTGCAGAAAAACCGATAATTACACGAATCAATTCTTCAGGTATGTCAAGCGTTGTTGCTTTTGTGGGTATTTCATCTAAAGTTTCCAAAAAAAGTGATTTTGAATTAATAGATCAGGCTACCAAAGTAGAGCAGGATCTACTTAACACAAAAGAAATTACAGAAATAGAAAAGATAGGATTTCCTACCAAACAATTGGTTGTTCAGCTAAGCGAAAAAGATATGATTCGTTATGGTATTTCTATCGATGAGGTAAGCACAGCTATTGCAAGTAAAAATATTGATATAACCTCAGGAATCATAAGAGGTGGTGTAAATGATATTATTATTAGAGGGAATGATCGTGAAATTAAAACATCAAAAATAGCTGATATAATCGTTAGATCAAACGCTTCAGGAAGTATCATAAAAGTTGGTGATATATCAAAGGTATTGCTTAATTACTCTGAAGATTCTCAAGAATCTAAATACAATGGAAACCCTTCAGTAACTTTTAGAATTGAAAAAACAGCACAACAGGATATATCTAAAATCACCAATGCATTGTATGATTATCAAAATAAATTTAATGAGGCCAATCCTGACTATACTTTTCATGTTTATTTTGAATTTAACTCTATGCTAAATAGCAGGGTTGAACTTTTGACAAAAAATGGATTAATAGGCTTATTGATTGTTTTGGTGTTTTTAGGTTTATTCTTAAATGTCAAACTATCATCTTGGGTGGCATTTGGAATTCCATTTTCTTTTTTAGGCATGTTTGTCGGTTCTCTTTTTTATGGAATGACAATTAACATGATCTCATTATTTGGAATGATTCTGGTTGTTGGTATTTTAGTTGATGATGGTATTGTAATCGCTGAAAATATTTATGCTCACTATGAAAAAGGTAAAAAACCTAAACAAGCAGCTATAGATGGTACTCTTGAGGTTTGGGCATCTGTATTTTCATCTATTTTAACTACTATTATAGCCTTTTCTGTCTTATTTTTTGTTGAAGGGCTTGAAATGATGAGGGAAATGGCTTTTGTTGCAATAGCTTCATTAGCATTCTCTCTTATAGAGGCCTTTTTTATATTGCCATCTCATTTATCTTCAGAAAAAATGCTTTCTGGAAAATTAAAGAAAAATTATGGATGGTTAAGTGGTTCGGTTTTAATTATAATTGGGATTTCGGTTATTGCTTTCGGAGTTGATTATATTCCTGCTGAAAAATCATTTTTGTTAATTCTTTTGCCAATCTTGTTATTTATAATTAGTGCTTTTTGTATATATAATGGATTTGTTAACTCGCCAATTGAAGAATTTATAAGGAGTAGGGCTGATGCTGGTATAAAAAGTGTCAGAAATGGATGGTTTAAAGATAATGTTCAAATGTTTTTAAAATGGCACAGAGTTTCGTTTTTTCTTCCCTTAGTATTTTTAGTTATTGTGATTTCATTGCTAATAAAAGGATCAATAAATGCAACTTTTTTTCCAAAAATCCCACCTGATCAATTTTCAATTGAGGCAGCATATTCTCCGGGAGATAACAAAATAAAAGTTAAGAATTTTATCGATGTTGCAACAAAAATTTTAATAGAGGAAAACGAAAAAATAAAAAAGGAAAATAAAGAGTCTTTGGTCACTTCATTTTCTAGTAATATAGGAGCAGCATCAAGTATGGGACAGTTTGGCAACCATACAGGGGGATTGCTTGTGTTTGTTAATGCAGAAAAATCAAAAACTCCAATAGATACATTAATTAATAGAATCAATAGACGTTTGACTAACACAAGTGAGGCTAAACTATCTAAATCTACTTATGTTGGCGGATTTAATCGTTTTGGAAAAGAAATTGAATTTGGATTTACCTCCTCAAATGATGAGGATCTTAAAAAAGCTACAAATTCAATTAAAAACAAGATGCTAGATATTAATGGCGTTATTAATGTCAGGGATAATGTGCCTCCAGGAAGAAAAGAGGTTATCATAAAAATAAAACCAGAGGCAGAATCATATGGACTTACAAAATCTGAAATTAATCGTCAAATAAGGCAAGCTTTTTTTGGTCAAGAAGCTCAGAGAATTATTATTGGAACTGAAGAGGTTAAAATATGGGTCAAGTTAAGCAAAGAAGACAGGAATTCTTTAAATAAATTAAAAGAGTTTAATGTAAAGTCACCTCTAGGTTTAAAAATACCACTTGTCAAATTATGTGATTTTAATTTTGATAACTCACCAGAAAGTCTTCTAAGGTATAATGGTCAAAGAATCATCAAAATTGATGCTGAAAGTACCGATCCTGATTTGGTTGCTCAGTTAAATAATGCCATATATGATTCAGTAGTTCCTAGTGTATTAAAAAAATACCCAGCCGTTAAAGTAATGAAGTTAGGACAATTTGAGAGAAGTGAGAAAAGTCAAAATTCAATGCAGTATGCTGCAAGTATTTGTTTGGTTTTAATGTTTATGTTGATTTCTCTACATTTTAATTCTGTTTCTCAGGCATTTTTAATTATGTTGGTTATTCCAGCAGGCATTGGTGGTGCTATTTTAGGCCATGCGATTGTTGGAATTCCATTTTCAATTTTATCTGCCTTTGGTATCATTGCTTTGTTAGGTGTTTTGGTTAATGATGCAATTGTATTTTTAGATAAATACAATAGATTGCTCATTGAAAGTAAGGATGTTCGTTATTCTGCTTTAAACGCTTCAATATCTAGGTTTAGGCCTATACTCTTGACATCATTAACAACAGTAGCTGGTCTTTTACCTTTGATATCAGAAACGAGTCTTCAGGCTCAGTTTTTAATACCAATGGCAACATCTATAGCTTTTGGTGTTCTTTTTGGGACATTTTTTATTTTATTTTTCTACCCATCAGCAATATTAATATGGAATGATTTTTTTAGAATTATTAGATGGCTATGGGTACTAAAAATGCCTTTAAAAACAGATGTGGAACCTGCTTTAAAAAGCAATAAGGATTAATTATGAATATAAAAATTATAGTACTGTTATTTTTATTTTCATCTAGTTTTGGAGTTTCTTCTCAAAATAAACTTTCATCAATAGATGCAATTAATTTTGCTTTAAAATCAAATAGAAATATAAACAACGCTAAACTTTTAACTTCTATTGATTCAATAAAGAATACTTGGGCTAGTGCTGGGGTTTTTCCTAGTTTTGATTTTACAATTGGCAACAACAATGTAATTCAAGACAACACAAGCAATCCTTTTACTTTTACACCAGGAGTTATTTTATCTCAAAGTATTTCTCCTTCAATTAATTCAGTGTGGAGTTTTGGGCCGGCAAATGTTTATTCAAAAAGAAATCTTGAAAAAACACAACAAAAAACAACGCAAAATGAGTTGTTAATAATTGAGTCTACAATTTTAGATGCTCTTCTTTTATATTATCAAGCAATTAGTCAAAAAAAGATTCTTCAATGTTTTAATGATTTAAAAACATTTTCTAATGAGACGATGGGTTTTTATTTAATAAAAGAAAAAAATGCAACCAGCAGTTCATTGGATTTGTTACAGTTTAAAAATCAGTTTTTTAGCGACAGCATGAATGTTTTAATGCAAGAGGTGAATTATAAAAATTCAATTAGAAATTTATGTTTACTCATGAATGATACTTCAAGTATTTCAGATGATGAATTACCCTATTTAATTGATAATTTTCCTACTGAATACTCATTGCCAAATATAAAAGATGCCATTAATAGAATTGATAAAAACAATGAAATTATTAAGCAAAATATTGCTATTGATATTCAGTCAAATGCATTAAAACTGAATGAGTCTTTTTGGTTTCCAACGGTTAATTTTCAAATGGGTGTATCCCCTTCAAGAAGTTGGTTTAGAGACCTTGACAATCCAAATTTTAAAATGGATACAAAGGTTTTAAACTATTATGCAAATTTCAATATTAGATATAACTTATTTAATAATTGGAATACTCAAAGATCAATTAAGATTGCTAAAATTCAGAAAGAGATTCTCAAATTAGATGCCGATCAACTAAAATCAAATATTAAAACTTCAATCAAAAATTATTATTCCTTGTTTGAAATGAGATCTTCTTTACTTGATGTTGCTCGGAAAAATCTTGAATTTGCGAATAAAAGTTTTCTTTTGGCTCAAAAAAAATACAGTCAAGGTGTTTTAAGCTCTATGGATTTATTAATTTTTAAAAACAACCTTCAAAATGCTCAGCTTAAGTATTTAGAAAGCGAATATAATAAGCTAGAAATATACCTTCAAATTAAAAGAATTATAGGAGATCTTTTAATTGACTACAATTAAATTGTTTTTTTGGCAAACTTCTTGTGTTTATTCTATTGAATCAATTCAAAAGAACTTGAAAGGCATAGTTGAAAATATAAGATCATATAAAAGGTATTTAATTATAAATGTCCTCTTACCTTCATTTTTATTGTTTTCTCTTTATGCTTCATTAGACAACATTTTACAAAATCACTCTATAAATAAAGATTATGATAAAGTTCATGACAGTCAATATAATTTTCAATCTTCAAAACTCACGATTTATCAAAAGGCAATGGATGTAAATAACCCTGTTACTAGGAAATATGCTTTGCAACTTGCCAAAAACAATCCTGGGTCATATAATTTCAAACAAGTTTTTTCAATATATGATGATTTAATTAATAATTGGAACTATGTAAATGATCCTATAAGTATGGATCTTGTCTCAAAAGCTTCTTTTTCTATTGATGTTGGTTTAACTGGTGACTGTGACGATTATGCAATCACAATGGCATCTTTAATAGAATGTATTGGTGGTAGAACTAGAATTATTTCTGCAACTAATGGCAATTCAGGACATGCATATGCTGAAGTTCATGTTGGTGATCAAAAAAAGAAACAAGAACTTATTCAATTTTTAAACAAGAGGTATGGAAGATTTTATAAAAATAAAATAGCTGTTCACTTTAGTTTAGATGATGTGGGTGATTATTGGCTTAATCTAGATTGGACTGCAAAACATCCGGGGGGGAAATATTACAAATCTGATCATGAAACTATTTATTACCCGACTCAGAACTATTATGTAATGACTAAATAGAAATTTAATATTTATTATTGTTCTTAGCATAAAACCTTTATTTTTGTTTAAAGCCTTACCCATATGATTTATGAAGTTTCTTCAAGTAGTTCAATTTTAAATGTATTTCTTTCTGAAATTAGAAGTGTTGAAATTCAAAAAGATCCTTTGAGATTTAGAAGAAATATGGAGCGAGTTTCGGAAATACTTGCCTATGAACTTTCTAAATCGCTCAAATATTCATCTAAAGAAGTTGAAACTCCTCTTGGCATTGCTGATGTTAAATTACCCGACGATTCACCTGTTTTAGCTACAATATTAAGGGCTGGTTTGTCAATGCATCAGGGATTGTTAAATTATTTTGATGGTTCTGAGAGTGCTTTTGTTTCAGCATACAGGCATCACATTAGCGAGGAAGAGTTTGAAATAAAGATTGAATATTTAGCTTCTCCTAAAATTGACAACAAAATATTAATAATAAGCGACCCTATGTTGGCAACAGGTAACTCTATGGTTAATGTTTACAAGGCAATGCTTCAACAAGGAAAACCCAAAAAAGTAATTATTGTTACGGCTATAGCCACTCCTGATGCTTTGGAATTTGTTGTTTCCAAACTTCCAAAGGAGACAGATATTTGGGTGGCAGCCATTGACGAAGAATTAACAGCTCAATCCTATATTGTTCCTGGACTTGGTGATGCTGGTGATTTGGCATATGGAGAAAAATGCTAAATCATGAATTGGCTTGCTGTTTTTTCTATTGGCCTTCTGGCAACATTTAAGTTTATGTTTGCGCCTTTTACAGGGCCCGCACTAGAATTATCATTTATTGAAACTTATTTAATATGCGTAATTGGTGGAACAGTAAGTTCATTTTTTTTCTTTTATTTCAGTAGGTATTTAATGATTAAGTTAAAGTCATATCGTGGCAAAAAACTAAAAACAAAAAAGGTGTTTACCAAAACAAACAAGTTTGTAGTTTGGATCAAGCTAAAATTTGGAATTATTGGAATTTGTTTTTGGGCTCCTTTCTTCTTTTCTGTTCCATTAGGAAGTATTATCGTTGCAAAGTTTTATGGTAAGAAAAAAGCGGCATTTTTTCTTATCTTTTTAGGAATGAATATTAATGCATTTATAACAACAAGCTTGGCTTATTTTATTTTTTAAATGGAATATCATCTTTTTTTTGATTTAGATCGAACTCTTTGGGATTTTAACCAAAATTCAAAGTGTGCGCTAAAAATTCTTTTCAAAAATTATGTCAAAATCAATTATAATATTTCATTTGATTCATTTTACAAGTGTTATGTTAGAATAAATGAATCTTTTTGGGATAAATACAGGAAAAATCAAATTGAAAAATCTGATTTAAGAGTCAATAGATTTAGAGATACATTTCTGGAGTTTGGTATTGATGATGATATTCTTGTTAATCAATTTAGTGATGGTTATGTAGAGTTGTCTCCTTATCAAACAATTCTGTTTCCCAATGTGATTAATGTTTTAAAAGAGCTCAAAAGCTTGAATTACAAAATGCATATTATTACAAATGGTTTTGAAGAGGTTCAGTATATCAAGTTAAAGAACTCAGGTTTAATTGATTTTTTTCAGACTGTAGTTTGTTCTGAAGAGATTAATTCATTAAAACCTTCTCCTAAAATATTTAATCATGCTTTAAAAAAAGCAAATGCGGATCTTAATAATTCAGTAATGATTGGAGATGATTATGTTGCAGATATTATTGGTGCTGAGAAATCAGGTTTCAAAGTTTTGCATTTTGTTCCTGATAAAGGGACACAAATCATCCATCAAAATAATTTTAAAGACTTTTCAGAATTGATATCAAAGATTAATAAAATATTTAATTGATTTTTCTGTTATTTTCTCTAGTTTAATTTAGTTTTGTTAAAAAAAATTGTTTCACAGAGGTCAAATAATAGATTTGTTTATTTCTGAATATGCTTTTGGTGGAAAGGGCATATCAAAAATACCTACTGATAATGGTCATTTTGTGGTTTTTGTTCAAAATGCTTTTCCGGGTCAAAATGTCCGTGCTAAAATTTCCAAAAAAAGAAAAAATCATGCTGAGGCAAACCTTATAAAGGTTCTTAAAAGATCCAATCATGAAATAGAGACAGATTTTCAAGAAATTTCAGGAGGCCCCTATATTCGAGTGCCTATAGAGCTTCAGAAAGAGGTTAAAAAGACTTCGTCTCTTGATGTTTTAACTAGAATTTCTGGTGCAAATAACATACAGGATAGTTTTGATGAGTGGATCCCTTCTCCGGACTCTTTTTTTTATAGAAATAAGATGGAATATAGTTTTTCATCTATTGAACATTGCCTTGAAACCGATGAGGATATTGATGACTCTTTTGCTCTTGGTTTTAAAAGACGTGGGACTTGGTGGAAAGTTGAAAGTTTAAAGAAACCATCTGGTTTATTTGATAAGGAATGGGAGTCAAATGTTCATTTGATTCAAGATCATCTTAAATCAAGCAACTTACCCGCATGGCATCCACCAAAAAAAGAAGGTTTTTTTCGTCATTTAGTGGTGCGAAAATCCTTTGATAAATCCGAGTTCCTTATTAATCTAGTTACATCTTCTGATGGTATAAGTAAATTTAATTCGAAATCTTTTGTGGATTTTATTTTGTCTTTGTTTGGTGATAAGATTGCTGGAATCCAGCATACAGTTAATGATGACCATGCTGATCGATCAAAAATTGAAAATGGTACCAGTAAATTGTTATGGGGACGATCAGTTATTACACAAAAAATAAACAATCTTGATTTTGAAATTAGTATGGAAAGCTTTTTTCAGACAAATCCAAGGTGTGCTGAAAAACTTTACAACAAAGCATTGGATTACGTAATAGAAGAATCAATTGATGAACAAAAGTATGTTTTGGACTTATTTTGTGGAACAGGAACAATAGGACAGTTACTCTCTTCGAGAAATCAAAATTTAAATGTAATTGGAGTAGATATTGTATCTGAAGCAATTGATGATGCCAATAGAAATGCAATTAAAAATAAGCTTAATAAGCTTGAGTTTTTCGCTTCTGATGTAGGTAAATTTTTAAAATTTAAACCTGAACTGGTTGGGAAAATAGGTACTATAATTCTAGATCCACCTAGAGCAGGAATTGCTCCTAAAACATTAATTAAAGTAATGGAGCTTGGTGCAGAAAATATTGTTTATATTTCTTGTAATCCGTCAACTCAAGCCAGAGATGCTTCTGCATTATCGGATTATGGATATTTAATAGAAAAAATAACGCTTGTTGATCAGTTTCCGCATACCGGCCATATTGAATCAATTATAAAATTTAAATCATCAAAAAAATGAAAGTAGAGGTTATATCTATTGGAGATGAGCTCTTGTTAGGTCAAACTATTAATACAAATGCTGCTTGGCTCGGAAAACAATTGTCTTTAATTGGTTCAGAAGTAATAAGAGTAAATACAATATCAGACACTAAGGACTCTATTTTAGATTCTTTAAATGGGGTGTCTAAAGAAGCAAGTTGTGTTATTTTAACGGGTGGTTTGGGTCCAACTAAAGATGATATTACCAAGCAAGTACTTTCTGAATTTTTTGATTCAGAATTGGTTTTACATGATTTGACTTTAGAAAAAGTAACTAGTTTTTTTAAGGCTAGAGAAGCTCAGATGTTAGATGTTAATACTCACCAAGCTTATGTCCCATCTTCATGTATTGTATTGAACAATAATTATGGAACAGCACCTGGAATGTGGTTTGATAAAGACGATCAAGTATTCATTAGTTTGCCTGGAGTTCCATATGAAATGAAGGGTATTTTTATGGATGAAATTGTTCATCGAATTAAAGATCGTTTCAATTTATCATCGATATACCATAAAACATTATTGACACAAGGAATAGGAGAGTCATTTTTAGCTGAAAAATTAGTAAAATGGGAAACCAATATTAGAAACAAAGGTTTTGGATTGGCTTATCTACCTTCTCCAGGAATTGTGAAGCTAAGAATAACCTCAAAAAATGGAATTAAGGATAAAGATCAAATTAATGGTTTTTTTAAAGAAATTGAAGAACGATTTCCTGAAGCTTTTTTTGCTTATGGAGAATTATCACTTCCAGAAGTTACAGGGAATTTATTAAAGAAAAATAAAAAAACACTTGGTACTGTTGAAAGTTGTACTTCTGGTATGCTTGCAAATAAAATAACCTCTGCTGCTGGTTCCTCCGATTATTTTATGGGTTCATTATTAACATACAGCAATCGTTTAAAGACTGATTTACTAAGAGTTTCTAAAAATAGCATTCAAAAATTTGGAGCTGTTAGTGAAGAGGTAGCTATTGAAATGGCTAAAAATGGAAGAGAGATATTAGATGTTGATTATTGTATTTCAACAACAGGAATTGCTGGGCCTGGTGGTGCAACAGATACCAAACCAGTTGGATTGGTTTGGGTAGGTTTGGCAACTAAAGATCAAGTGATAACTAGAAAGTTTAATTTTGGCGACAATAGAGAGCGAAATATGTTAAGAACAGCCCTGTCTTCATTAAATTTACTCAGATATTTTATTTTAACTGAAAACAAAAATTAAGAAATAAAAAAATGTACTATATATTTTGGTTGTTAAAATCATTAAATATATCTTTGCAGTCTATTTTTTTTAAACTTAGTTAAAGTTATGTCAAGAGTTTGTCAACTTACCGGAAAATCAGTAATGGTTGGGAACAATGTTTCTCATTCGAAACGTAGAACAAAAAGAAGGTTTTACCCTAATCTTATTACAAAGAAGTTTTTACTTCCTTCAGAGAAAGAATACATTACTCTTAAAATTTCAACTTCTGCATTAAGAAATATAAATAAAAAAGGAATTGAAGCCTGTGTTAAAGAGGCTAGAGAAAAAGGTTTTATAAAGTAATTTTACATTTAATATAAAATGGCAAAATCAAAAGGTAATAGAGTTCAGGTTATAATGGAGTGTACAGAGCATAAAAGTTCTGGAATGCCTGGTACTTCAAGATATATTACAACAAAAAACAGAAAAAATACTCCCGATCGTTTAGAGCTTAAAAAGTTCAATCCGATTTTGAAAAGAAACACTATTCATAAAGAAATTAAATAAATAAGTCATGGCAAAAAAGGTTGTTGCATCGATTCAGAAAGGCGGAGGTAAAAAACATACCAAAGTCATTAAAATGAGTAAGTCTGACAAAACGGGTAATTACACGTTTAAACAAGAAATTGTTCACAATGACAATGTGAAAGATTGGTTTAATAAGTAGTTCATACTTATACAAATTAAAACATTAAAGCTTCCCGAGGGAAGCTTTTTTTATATTAAATTGTATTTAATTTTAATAATTCAAAATGGGAATATTTTCATTTTTCAATAAACAAAATAAATCGGAGGACCAGGCAAATCTGAATAGAGGTCTTGAGAAAACAAAGAAGAGTATTTTTTCTAAAATAACTCGAGCTATTATTGGTAAGTCTTCAATTGATGACGAGGTTCTAGATAACTTGGAAGAAATTCTAATTAGTTCAGATGTGGGCGTTGAAACAACACTTAAAATAATTGATAAAGTTCAATTAAGGGTTTCCAAAGATAAAATAATGGGGGCTGAAGAATTAAACTTTATCCTTAAGGAAGAAATTTCATCTTTACTTGATGAGGGAGATCAATCAATTGAAGATTTCTCTAAATATGAGGGAGAGCCTTATGTTATAATGGTTGTTGGAGTTAATGGTGTTGGAAAAACAACAACCATAGGAAAGTTGGCAAATCGATTTAAGCTCGCAGATAAAAAGGTGGTTTTAGGTGCTGCAGATACATTTAGAGCAGCAGCAGTTGATCAATTAATAATTTGGTCAGAAAGAGTAGGGGTTCCTATTGTTCAACAGGGAATGGGGGCAGACCCTGCATCCGTAGCATTTGATACTCTAGAGTCAGCAAAATCGCAAAATGCAGATGTAGTTATAATTGATACAGCAGGTAGGCTTCACAATAAAGTTAATTTAATGAATGAATTGACAAAAATAAAGCGTGTTATGAGTAAAATTATTCCTAATGCTCCTCACGAAATATTACTTGTTTTAGATGGATCAACAGGTCAAAATGCTTTTGAACAAGCAAAGCAATTTGCTCAAGCTACAGAAATTAATGCTTTGGCAGTTACAAAATTAGATGGAACAGCAAAGGGAGGTGTAGTTATTGGTATATCAGATCAAATGAAAATTCCAGTTAAATATATTGGAGTTGGAGAGGGTATTAATGATTTAAAGATTTTTGATAAAAATCAATTTGTAGATTCACTATTTGGCGAATCATAGTTTCATCATAGTTTGTTATAAAAATCCTTCTTTCATAGAGTAGGGGGATACATATACTTCTTTAATATTTAATTCATCAATCAACCATTCCACTTTAATGGCTGCAAAAGGGATCATTTTTTTTCGAATTGGAACAATCCACTCATTTTCATTTCTTTCTTTATAAGAAGAAAAAGAAGTTTTATACAGTGTATTTGAAAGGGCATCAATAGGTAGAAGAATAGACGTATTGCTTTGAAAGTGTTTGTTATGAATCAATTCATACAATGTTTCAAAACTTCCAGATGCGCCAATTAAGGTATTGCAATTTATATCGTTTAAAAAGCCATCGGTTTGTTGATTAAACCATTTTTTCAATTCCTCTGATTCCTTTTTTGAAATGGGGTCTTTAAAGTCAAACATTTGGTATATTCTCGATACCCCAATATTAAAACTTTTCTTTTTGATGATTTGTTTGTTTTTAAAATAAATAATCTCTGTACTTCCTCCTCCTATATCCATAATGACACCATTGTCTTGTGTAAAGGTTTTTTTTACGCCTTTAAAGATGTATTCGGCCTCTTTTTCACCACTAATTACCTCAATTTTAATACCGGTTTCTTTAGTTACAGCATTAATAAATATATTTTTATTTTTAGCATCTCTTAATGCGCTGGTTCCTATTGCTATTGGATGAACGATGTAATCATCACAAATTTCTTTAAATTTAACCATGGCCTGTATTCCTCTAGCCATTGCATCTTCTGCTATTGTTTGAGAGTTTATTCCACCCATTCCAAGTAAAACCCCAATCTTTTGATTGTAAACAACGGTCCATTTTTTTTCGAAAAATTCAGCAATAAGAAGGTTGAAGGTATTAGTACCTAAGTCAATAACAGCTTTTCTTATTAGCTTTTTCTTATCCATTTAATGAATTGTTTAATTTTGAGTCTGTGTCCAAACTGAAGGATTCCATTTTTATAGATCCTACTTGAAAGACGAATCAAAATGATGATGGATGCTAATAAGATTACAATAGAAATAATGATTTTATATGAAGCAATTCCCTGAGATAGCTGCACCATAGCCGTAAATGGTGATGTAAATGGAAGGTATAAACAGAATTGACTTAATGAGCTATCAGGATTGTATATGGATAAGTAAGAAATTCCAATAGAAATAAGTAGAATAAAAAGAATGGGAAGAACAAACTGCTGCCCGTCATTTTGTGAACCCAAACCAGCTCCTATCGCACTAAAAATAGCGCCATAAAATATATAACCAAGTACAAAAAAGAATAGAAAATACGGAATCATAACCTGATAGTTAATTCGATTATAAACCAACTCAACTATTTCATTTAATTGAGTGTTCTCAGCCAGAACAGCGGAGGGATCATAAATACTATTGAACCAGTTCTCTCTTAAAAAGTAAAGTCCAAATGTCATGATTACAATCCAACAAATAAATTGAATCAAAGCAGCACCTCCGATGCCAAAAATTTTACCATACATTAAATTGCTTGCTTTGGTACTTGAGAGTATGATTTCTACAATTCTTGTACTCTTGTCTTTTGCAATACTTCTAAGTATAGACATTCCATATAATGTTATAAATAAAAAAATGATGATTGAAAAAGCAAATCCAGCCCAAGCGCTCAAGAAGTCTTTTTCTTTTTTGGGATCTTTAATGTCTCGAAAACCGATTGAAATAGGTTGTTTGATTCTTTTAAAATCAGATAAAGAAACATTTTTTACTTGTTGAATTGTAATTTCCTCAAGTCTTCTTTCTATATCATAAGTCAAAGACATTTTTGTTTCAGTAGATATTTTATCACGATAAAAAACCAAAGCAGTTTTATTAGTAAGAACTTTGTGATTTAAATCAATTAGAACATCATATTGTTTGTATTCTTTTTTTGTTTGAAATGCCTCATAGTTTATATAGCTGTTTTTGAATGAGTATTTTACTGAATTTGGGGCTTTTGAAATAAGATACTTATTGAAAATATCTCCTTGATCAGATACCAAGACATTTACCTCTTTTTTTCCTTCATTTCCTGCTTCAAAAAGAATATAAAGACCTCCAATTGTTAAAATAGGTCCTAATAAAAGCATCATAATAAAAAACCTTGTTCTAACACGATCTTTTAATTCTCTATATGTAATTATCCAAATATTACGCATCAAATTTCTTCTTTTGAACTGTTATTTACCAGATTGATAAAAGTATCTTGCATGCTTGGTATAATTTCCCAGACTGCTTCAATTTTAACTTTATCAATAACTGATTTGATCAATCCATCTAATTCTAGGTCTTTTCTTTTCTTTACTATTGCTTCAAAGGTTTTTTTATCAACTTCTTTTTTATCAATTAGTTCAAAATCAACCCATAGAGCGGTTGAAAAGCTGATCATATCTCCTTTAAATCGAAT
>NZQU01000016.1 GCA_002696025.1 Crocinitomicaceae bacterium | reverse complement strand
TACAGGAGGAAAAGGCCAAAGAAAAACTTTTATTGCTACTGGTGATGGATTGGGAGGTGCTATTCCCGATTTTATTTGTAAGGAAATTGTTGATAACGAAATGCTCCCAAATTTTAAAAACAAAAAATTCTACGAGGGGCTATCTCAAGCATTAGTTGTTTTAACTAAATTATCAAAAGGAGAATACAATTTTAAAGATTATCAGAAAAAAAATAAAGAGAAAAACTCAACCAAAAACACAATCATTTCAATCCTTTTCTTAATTCTTATCGGATCTGCATTTATATTATCCGTTAAAAAGAACGGTTTTTGGGCAACTGTAGCTATGTTTACCCTCCTATCTAGAGGTTCAGGAATAAGCAGTGGCAGAGGTGGATCAGGTGGTGGATTTGGTGGTGGAAGCTTTGGTGGCGGAAGTTTTGGTGGTGGCGGAGCTGGTGGAAGTTGGTAAAAAAAAAGACCTTAACAAATAAGGTCTCTTTAAATTTTTACAATATTTTATCCTCATCATTTTAATAGTGATGGGTCCAGTAAATCATAAGGTACAGCATCCAAAGCAAAATCCATACATTCTGTATCAATCATGGCTTTTAACAAGGATTTTGTATATGCTTTTTTCCCAGCTTTATCTAGCTCTTTCATATCAGATTGTATTCCTCCAGCAATTGCTAAATAGGCAAGGGCATTATCTTCAACTTTTTCCCCTAAAGCATCAGCTTCATCCATCGTAATTCCTTTCTTTAATCCATCTTTTTTCATGCAATCACAAAGCTCATTTGCTCTTTTTGAAGCATTGTCCCCTGCTCCACAAGCAGAAAGAATCATTAGTGTCAATGTGGAAATAAATAATTTTTTCATTTTTCAAAGTTTAAGTGTAATGATATGTTTTTTTATTGTTGTTAACGAATCAAAATTATTATTTTCTGAATATAAATGAACAAGAGCTCACAATAAATTATAATAATTAGTAATTATTAGTTCAAATAAAAAGAAGATTTGTTTATATTTGCCCTCACAAATGGAGGTTGTAGCTCAGTTGGTAGAGCACTGGATTGTGGTTCCGGTTGTCGCGGGTTCGATCCCCGTCTTCCTCCCTTAAAAAGCCTTTTTTAAAGGCTTTTTTTATTTCCCCTCTGAAAAAAGATTTTTTATCTTTATCCGATAATAATAATTCAATATATTGAACTGGAAAGTAAAAAAATATTCAGAACTGTCTTTAGATGAATTTCATGACATCATTCAGCTTCGTATAGAAGTATTTGTAATTGAACAAAACTGTCCTTATCAAGATCTTGATGGGAAAGATAAAAAAGCACATCATCTTTTTTGTAAAAACAATAATGGAGAAATCATTGCAACATCTAGGATTTTACCAGAAGGAATTTCATACAAAGAAGTAGCAATTGGAAGAATTGTAACCTCTGAAAAAGCAAGAGGGACAGGTTTAGGTCATGAATTATTAGAAAAAAGCATGAACTTTTGCAAAGAAGAATTTGGCATTGGCCCTATTAGGCTTTCCGCTCAAAAACATTTAGAAAATTATTACAATCGGCACAATTTTTTCAGTACGGGAAAAGAATATTTAGAAGATGGGATTCCACATATTGAAATGTTATTTAAACCTTAAATAAATTATAAAATGAAAATACTTACACTAACATCATTGCTTGCCTTTTTGCTTATTCAATGCAATATTTATTCTCAGCAAAGAGAACAAAGTATTAATATGAGTTACTTAGACAAAAGCATTTCTCCTGCTGAAGATTTTTTTCTTTTTTCAAATGGCACTTGGGTCAAAAACACAAAAATACCAGCATCTGAATCACGTTGGGGAAGTTTTAATGAGTTAGATAAGGCAAATAAATTAAAATTAACAGAGATTTTAAAAAATGCTAAAAAGGCCAAAGACGAAAAAGGAAGTACCAATCAAATTTTAGGTGATTACTATTCCTCTTATATGAATTTCAAACAAAGAGATAAAAAATCATTAGATGGATTAAGTGAAGAATTAAAAGAAATATCCAACATACAAACAATCAATGACATACTTACTGTTATTGTTTCTCATCATAAAATAGGTGTCAGGAGTATGTTTAGTTTTGGAGTTGGACAAGACCTAAAAAATGTGGATAAGCATGTTTGTTATCTTGGACAATCTGGAATAGGATTACCCAATAAAGATTATTACTTTAACGAGAATAAAAAATCTGTATTAGAAGCTTATAGAAATCACGTATTAAAAGGTTTTGAAATTCTTGGGAAATCATCAGAAGAAGCACGAACAGCATCAAAAAATACCTTAGAAATTGAAATACAACTTGCGAAAAGCATGTTGTCTCCTGCTGAGCTAAGAGTCCCTGAAAACACTTATAATATTAAAACGGTAGAGCAAACTTCGGCTTTATTTGGAGCTTTTAGATTCCCAGAATATCTAAGACTTATTGGATTTGAATCAATTGAGTCTTTAGTAGTTTCAAATCCCGAGTATTTAACGAAATGTTCTGATTTGATTTCTAGATTTAGTATTGAAAAATGGCAAGATTATTTAACCTGGAATTTATTTAATAAATATGCAGGACATCTAAGTTCTGACATTGTAAAGTATAATTTTGACTTTTACGGAGGTGTCTTAAGAGGCAAAAAAGAACTTAAAGATGCAAATGACAGATGTATAGATGAAATAACCAATATGGAATTTGGAGAATTGTTAGGAAAGGCATTTGTTGAAAAATACTTTTCTGAAGCAGCGCAAAAAAAAGTAAATCAAATGGTTGACAACTTACTTTCTGTTTATGCATCAAGAATCAATAATTTAGAATGGATGTCGGCTGAAACAAAAAAAGAAGCATTAAATAAACTTTCTTCAATTGGCAGAAAATTAGGTTACCCATCTAAATGGAATGATTATTCTTCTTTAAATTTCACTTCCAATAATTACCTAAATAACATTAAAGAAATTACTCGTTTCAGTATAAAAAAGAATCATTCAAAACTTTATGAAGAAGTTGACAGAGATGAATGGGGAATGCCTGCACATATGGTGAATGCATATTATCATCCATTATTAAATGAAATTGCATTTCCAGCAGGAATCATGCAAGCTCCATTTTTTGATGAAAATTATGAAGATGCTGTAAATTATGGTAGAATAGGAATGGTTATAGGTCATGAATTCACACATGGTTTTGATGACATGGGTTCTAAATTTGCAGCCGATGGATCATTTAAAAATTGGTGGACAAAAGAAGATCGAGAATTATTTGAACAAAAAACAAAAATATATGGTGAAACATTTGAAGGGTTTTGCCCATTTGAAGATCATTGTGTTCAATCAGACCTTACTATGGGAGAAAATATTGCTGATTTAGGAGGATTAATTATGGCTTTTCATGCATTTAAAAAAACCAAAGATGGTAAAGAAAACAAAATCAAACATGGTGGTTTTACAGCAGAACAAAGATTCTTTATATCATATGCACAATTATGGAAAATAAAATACACAGATGAAGAAATGAAAAACAGAATCGCTACCGACCCACATTCACCAGGCATGTACAGAGTCAATGGACCATTAATGAATTGCACTGAATTTTTTAACGCTTTCGGTGTGAAAGATGGAGATAAAATGAGAAATCCGAAAGGTAAAATATCTAAAATCTGGTAAATGAAATCGTTTTTTTATCTAATTTTCTTTTTGTGTTTATCACCTACTTATCTTGCTCAAGGAAATTTTGAAATTGCCGTTCTTAAGTATAATGGTGGAGGTGATTATTATGCAAATCCAACATCAATCCCCAATTTAATTTCATATTACAATACTACATTTAATTCTGAGGTTATTTCAGATAATGTACCCTTCATCGAAGCTAGTAGTAAAGATATTTTTCAATACCCATTTATTCACATGACGGGTCATGGAAATGTTGTTTTCAATAAATTAGAGACTCTAAACTTAAGGAATTATTTACTTTCAGGAGGTTTTCTTCACATAGATGATAATTATGGAATGGATGAATTTATACGTAAAGAATTAAAAAAAATATTTCCTCAAAAATCATTGATTGAACTCCCTCCTAATCATCCTCTATTTAAACAAAAATTTAAATTTAATGGGCTGCCAAAAATTCATGAACATGATGGAAAAAGAGCACAAGCACTTGCTATAATAGAAAATGGAAGAATCGTTTGTTTATATACTTATGAAACAGATTTAGGTGATGGATGGGAAGATGCAAGTGTACACAATGATTCTGAAAAAAAGAGATTAGAGGCATTACAAATGGGATGCAATATACTAATGTATGCTTTTACTCAATAATGCTATTGAATATTGAATAAATCATTTACTCCAATTAATCTATTAACCGTAAAACCTTCTGCATATTTATAGTTAACAGGTCGTCCCAAATCTTTCATTCTACCCTTTAAAAAATCAAAAAAATCTTCACTTGAAATAGGTGTGTTAGGCTCAGACGATTTTGGATCGAAAAACTGAGAGTTATAAGCTTGAATAACTTGCATTTTTTGATCTACAAAATCAGAAACATCAAACACAATATCAGGCTTAGTATAATAATCTTGAATGTAATGCAAAACCAATCTTGGTCTATGAGCATCTTGCTCAATTCCCTCCCATTGACTTTTTATTTTTCTAAGACCAGATAGATAACAGGCATCAGAAACAAGCTTGGCTGCCTTTCCATGATCAGGGTGTCTATCCTCAATAGCATTAGCAAATATAATTTCCGGTTTAAATCTTCTGATTTGTTCAATAACAGACTGAATTGACTGCTCTGATGAATTAATAAAGCCATCCTTTAACTTTAAATTAACTCGTTTTTTAACACCTAGTAATTTAGATGCATCAGCTGATTCTTTGGCTCTTGTTTGCATAGATCCTCTTGTGCCAAGCTCTCCTTGAGTTAGATCTACAATTGAAACTGTTTTACCTTGTGAAATAGATTTTAAAATCGATCCTGAAGCAGATATTTCAACATCATCAGGATGAGCACCAAAAGCCAATATGTCAGTGATAAAATCCATTTTTAAGAATTCACATATGATTCAATACCAGGACATGAACACACCAAATTCCTGTCTCCAAAAGCATTATCAACTCTTCTAACAGGTACCCAATATTTATTATCAATTATATACGGTAAAGGATATGCAGCTTCTTGAGGAGAATATGAATAGTTCCAGTTTTTATTAATAATACAGTCTGCTGTGTGAGGCGCGTTTTTTAATAAATTATTATTGTTATCTACATGACCATCTTCAATTTCTTTGATTTCCTCTCTAATTTTAATCATTGCTTCAATAAAACGATCTAATTCATCTTTATCCTCTGATTCTGTTGGTTCTATCATTAACGTTCCAGCAACAGGAAAAGAAACTGTAGGTGCATGGAAACCAAAATCAATTAATCTTTTTGCAATATCGGCAACTTCAACATTGGCTGTTTTCTTAAATTCACGACAATCAAGAATCATCTCATGAGCCACTTTACCATTGGAACCTTTGTAAAGAACATCATAATGATTTTCTAATTTTTTAGCAATATAATTTGCGTTTAAAATAGCGATTTCTGTTGATCTTTTAAGTCCATCTTTTCCTAACAATTTAATATAAGAATATGAAATCAACAAAATCAATGCACTTCCAAAAGGAGCAGCAGTTACAGGCTCTATACCTTTTTCACCACCAACCTCAACAAATGGATTATTAGGTAAAAATGGCTTCAAATGAGCCGCAACTCCAATAGGCCCCATTCCAGGACCTCCGCCTCCATGAGGAATTGCAAAAGTTTTATGTAAATTTAAATGACAAACATCTGCGCCAATATTTCCAGGATTTGTTAGACCTACTTGAGCATTCATATTGGCTCCATCCATATAAACCTGCCCTCCATTATCGTGAATAATTGAAGTAATCTCTTTTATTCCTTCTTCGTATACACCATGAGTAGAGGGATAAGTAACCATAATTCCTCCTAAAACATCCTTAAGTTCTGTGGCAACATTTCTTAACTCCTCAATATCTATATTACCGTTCTCATCACATCCTGTAACGACAACATCAAAACCAGCCATTACAGCCGATGCAGGGTTTGTTCCATGAGCAGAGGAAGGAATGATCATTTTATTTCTATTGAAATCTCCATTAGATTCATGAAAAGCTTTGATAACCATCAAACCCGTATACTCACCTTGAGCTCCAGAGTTTGGTTGTAAAGAAATGGCATCAAAACCAGTGCATTCACATAAATCCTTTTCTAATTCATTTAAGATTTGATGATATCCAATTGCTTGATTAACAGGAACGAATGGATGAAGATTACCAAAGTTAGGATTGCTAATAGGAATTAACTGAGTTGCTGCATTTAACTTCATTGTACATGAACCAAGAGGAATCATACTATGAACCAATGACAAATCTTTATTTTCAAGACGCTTTAAATATCTCATCATTTTTGATTCAGTATGATAAGAATTAAAAACCTCATGTTGTAAAATTTCGTCTTCTCTTTCAGTAAGATCTAAATCAATTGAATCAGATTGATCATCTTTATCATTTCCAGAAAGAGTACTTTTAATTAATTCCAACAATAAATCAACATCACTGTTATTATGAGTTTCTGCAAAAGAAATTGAAATCTCATTCTTATTAATACAAAATATATTACAACTGTTTTCTTCACAAAGCTGCTTAACTTTATGTGCATCAATATTTTTAACATGAACCGTATCGAAAAAACGATGGCTTCCCAAAGTAACATTTGATTTTAATAAGCCCAAGGCCATTCTTTTAGCCAAAGAGTTAACATTTTTAGCAATTTCTTTTAATCCTTTTGGACCATGATAAACAGCGTACATACTTGCAATAACAGCAAGTAAAGCTTGAGCAGTACAGATATTTGAAGTAGCTTTATCTCTTTTAATATGCTGCTCTCTTGTCTGTAAAGCCATTCTAAGTGCTTTATTTTCATCAGCATCAATAGATACTCCAATAATTCTGCCAGGCATGTTTCTTTTAAAACTCTCTTTGGCTGCAAAGTAAGCAGCATGTGGACCTCCATATCCCATAGGAACTCCAAATCTTTGTGTAGTACCAAATACAACATCAGCTCCCATAGAGCCTGGAGACTTGAGTAAAACCAAACTTAAAATATCAGCAGAAACAGCAACAGAACTATTCACTTCATGTGATTTACTGATAAAAGGCTCAATTTCAATAAGGCTACCAGTAACATCTGTATAAGGAATAATCGATCCAAAATATTGATCATCAAGTTCTATTGAATTGTAATCTCCTATAATTAACTCAATATCCAAATTTTTAGCTCTCCCCTTAACAACTTCTATAGTTTGAGGAAACAAATTATCTGCTACGAAAAACTTATTTTTACCAGCAATAATTTCTTTTCTTTTTCTACTGTTGTAAAACATAATCATAGATTCTGCAGCAGCAGAAGCTTCATCTAGTAATGATGCATTGGCTATTTCCATTCCTGTCAAATCCATAACCATTGTTTGAAAATTAAGCAAAGCCTCTAGCCTTCCTTGAGAAATTTCAGCTTGATATGGAGTGTATGCTGTATACCATCCTGGATTTTCAAGAATATTTCTAAGAATTACAGACGGAACTATTGTTTCATGATAGCCAAGCCCTATGAATGATTTAAACAATTTATTTTTAGCCCCTAGGTCATTTAAATGATTTAAACATTCAAATTCAGACATCTCTTCATCAATTAAAAGATCTCTATTTAACTTAATGTGAGATGGAATTGTTTTGCTAATTAATGAATCTATAGAGTCCTCACCTATAGACTTTAACATTTCATTTACTTCATTCTCAGATAAACCAATATGTCGGGATGAAAAACTGTTCATAAAAATCAAATTTAAATGGGTTTGCAAATATAAGGCACAATTAACATTTATTCATGTAATCTTTAAGGAAAAAACAATCTAATACGAAACTGGTTCATTTTTACTTATAATTCAAATTAACTTTCTAATTTTGCGACATGTTAAATGGAAAAAAAATATGTATTGTTCTACCTGCATATAATGCAGCTGAAACATTAGAAAAAACATATAACGAAATACCCTTTGATATTGTTGATGACGTTGTTTTGGTTGATGATGCCAGTAGTGATGAAACAAGTAAAAAAGCTGAAGAAATAGGCATTAAACATGTAATTCGTCATGAAAAAAACAGAGGATATGGTGGAAATCAAAAATCTTGTTATTCCAAAGCATTAGAATTAAATGCTGATATTATAGTAATGCTTCACCCTGACTATCAATATACACCTAAATTGATTGAAAGTATGTGTCATATTATTGCCAATAAACTTTATCCTGTCGTTTTAGGTTCTAGAATTCTTGGTAAAGGTGCTTTGAAAGGAGGAATG
>NZQU01000015.1 GCA_002696025.1 Crocinitomicaceae bacterium | reverse complement strand
TGCCCAAAAGTATTATTCAGTGAAGGTATCCTATGGGGAGTTAATGTTCCGTCATATGAAATAGTACTATTAAAAACATTGGTTTGGTTATGAATGGCATCTGAAATATTTACATATGAGCCAACTCCATTAAATTCTAATTCATCTCCTGTCTGTTGACGATCTCCATCATAAGCTATAACACCGAGTTCAAATGAAACTGGTCCAGAAATTGGAGTTAAAAAGCCAGACACGGGAATATCTACTTGACTTACATTTGTTCCAGATCCAAATTGACTTACATTAGCAAGTCCATCAAAAACAGTTAAGTTTCTCATAGATTCAAGAACATTTTTATAAACTATAACTATCGACCATCCACCCCAACGATTTGAAGATCCTGTTTGAGCAATTTGGTCTGCAATAGTATATCTTGCATTAATCGCGTTAGACTGAACAATTGATGTAATATCCTTAAAACAGAAATATGATAAAGTCCCTGTGAAGTCAATTAACTCATCTGCTACTAAATTTTGATAAGCACCATTATCAACAGAAAGTTTAATTTTTTCTCGAATGGCATAACCACTAGTACTGCTACTTACTCTTGCACCCCAATATAAACCTGCCCATAAAATCTCACTACAAGTGGGTAAATCTAAACTATCACTCGTTGACATAAATGTAGAGGCTACTCCATCTACATCTACATATTGTTGGGTAAAGTCATTATTATCTCTAGGGAAATTTCCAGTAACCGGTAAATCATTGGCAGCATTTGCACAAGTTGCTCCTGATTGGTCACATGAAACTGCTACATTTGCTAAAAAACGGATACCACCTTTTTGCTGTGTAGAGTATCGAATCGTAAAAGGATCAATCAGCTGTGAAAATACTGTAAATCCTTTTAAAACAAAGAGTAAAATTAAAGCCTTACGCATATTTGTAATTGGCACTAGTTTAAGTAGGTTATAAATATAAAACAATACGTTGGTATTACAAAAAAGTTAAACCATATAATTTATATTATTTAAACAATAAAATATAAGTGGAAGTTACAATTTGACAATTATTTAAGTAAACTTACATGCCCTACTAATGTTTCATCAATATTATCAAGCCCAGTATACTTAATTCTCCATGTATAAACACCTTCTTGAGAGATTCGATTTTTTCGACCATGCGTTCCGTCCCATGGCATTAATGCATCATTTGTTTGAAATATAATTTCACCCCATCTATTAAATATTTCGATTTGATATTTTTTTATCATTTCAGGATTTGAAAAAACTGGCATAAAGCCTTCATTTATATTATCCCCATTTACAGTAAATGTATTTGGGATATGAACCAATAAATCAGGTTGTAATGAAATAATAAGAACTGATGTATCAACACATCCATTATCATCATATGCTATCAGTGTAATTTCATAATCACTTATCGTTTCTGATGGATAAAAATGAATGGGATTTACCTCATTTGAATTTGGAGAATCATCCCCAAAAATCCACTCAAAACTTGTTGCATTAATTGAATTATTCAATAAAGACAATTCACCAGAATAGTAATCAACTGTTGGTGTAGCTGATTGAAATGAAGCCGTAGGATTGGGATAAACACAAATAACCTCATCTAAAACTATGTCGTCATAACACTCTGAATTAACCATAGTAAGTAATGAAATATCATAACAACCAGGCTGATCAAATGTATAAGATAAATCCGAACACCCATTTATGGTATCCCCATTACCAAAAGACCACAAACACAAATTAGATATGCCTTGACTCGTGTTTGAAAAATTTACAGTCAGCGGTGCACAACCTGAAGAAACATCATAAGCAAATGATGCATTCAATTCTTCTGGCTGATCTAAAATAAAATCAGAAAGTAATTCACATCCATTATCATCTGTAATTGATACAGAATACAAACCTGCATTTAATGAATATCTGTTTTGATCATTATTTGCATCATTCCACATCAATTGATATGGAGCATTACCTCCTGATATATCTAGTTCTATTGAACCATCATCAAATCCAAAGCAAGTAATAGGTGTAATTGTAGAAATGACTTCAATGGGATCAAATTCATCTAATAAATCAACTGATAAAAAGAAAACACAATTGTTATCATCAGTAACATTTAAATCATATGTTCCAGAATGAATATCAATTAGATCCTGATCGTTTTGATTTTGAGATACGTTCCATAAATAAGAGTATGGAGCTGTTCCTCCATTGACAGTTATATCAATTGAACCTGAGGCGGTTCCATAACATAATGGCGAGCTTGTTTCAGCAGTAACAATTAATGGTGAATTTGGCTCAGTTATATCCACTGTAAACGAATCTACACATCCATTAAAATCAACTACATCAACTGAGTAATTGCCTGCATTTAAATCAGTTGGATTACCTATTGGAGGTAGAGAATTCCAATTGTAAGTATAAGGGGTGGTACCTCCACTAACATTTAATGAAATAGAACCATCATCACCCCCAAAACAATTAACATGATTAACTAAAGGATTAAGAGAAAGAGGAGCAACAGGCTCATCAATATCCATTATAAAGCTAGCTGAACAACCTATAATATCAGTAACAACTAAAGAATATTGTCCATGAGATAAATTGGAGATATTTTGTGTATTCCAAGCATTGTTATTCCATGAAAAATTGTAGGATGGGACTCCACCCACAACATTCACATTTATATAAGCATCATCTCCTTGATGACAAGACACATCTTTGTGTGAATCAAGTGTAATTATTATTTCAGGATTCAAGTGATCAACATCAACATCAGCAGAAATAAAACATCCATTATCATCAGTTACCTGCACGCTATATGTGCCAGCATTTATATTATTCACATCCTCTGTTAAATAAACACCACTATTCCAATCGTAAGAGTATGGAAGTGATCCTCCACTAACAATTAAATCAATTGCACCAGTATTAGAATTAAAACATACAACATCAGTAATAATCGTATCAATCGATAAAGGTGCTAATGGCTGAACAATATCAACTGAAATGAAAAACTGACAACCAATATCATCTGTAATGGTTACATAATAATTTCCTTCTGATAGATTTGAAATATCTTGAAGAGTAGATGAATTATTCCAATCATATGAATAACCAGGATTACCGCCTGTAACAGTCAAATCAATTACTCCATCCATTAAACCATGACATGAAACATGATTCACATTCGCGGTAGCTGAAATACTTGTTGATGGGTCCACTATATTAATAGTGCTTGAAATTGAACACCCATTATCATCTATTACATCAACATCATAAGAACCAGCCATAAGATCATCAATATCTTCAGTTGTTTCTCCATTACTCCATATAAATGAATAATTAGGAGTTCCCCCAGAAATTGTTAAATCAATTGAACCAGTCTCGGTTGCTACACATAGTGCATCAATATGTGTTTCACTTAAAGATAAAGGCGATAATGGCTCGCTAATATTTACCACTAAGTGTTCTTCACAATTGTTATCATCAATTACAACCACAGAATAATTTCCAGTAGTCAAACCTATAATATCCTCTGTAGCTTGACCGTTATCCCAATTCACATTATAAGGAAATGTACCACCAACAATATTTAAATCAATTGATCCTGATGCATCACCAAAACAAAAAACGTCAAAATGAGTTTCTGATAGTGTTAAAGGATTGATAGGCTGATTTACATTTAATTCAACACTATCAACGCAACCATTATCATCAGTTACAATAACTTCATATAAATCAACAGGTAAAGAGCTGATGTCTTGAGTTGTCAAACCATTACTCCATATATATGTATATGGAAACACTCCCCCACTAACCTGAAGATCAATACTTCCATCTATTCCATCATAACAAACTACATTTTGAGCAACTGCATTTAATTGTAATGGTGTTGGCTGATTTAAAACAAAATTTTCATTTGACAAACAACCATTATCATCTGTAACTACAACTGAATAATTACCTGTAATTAAGTTAAATAAATCCTCAGAAGAACTTATACCCCAGTCATATGAATAAGGAGAAAAGCCTCCGCTTACATTTAAATCAATTGAACCAGTAGCATCATCAAAACATAAAATTTCTTGAATTGAATAATTAATAGTTAAAGGAGAAGGAAGAATAAGCGTAATTGTGGTGTCAATAATACAATTTGCATCATCTTTTACAAATACGCTATAAATTCCACTAGGAAGAGAAGAGAATGTATTTGTAGGAAAATAAGTAGCTCCTCCATCGATACTATATTGGTATGATGGTGTGCCTCCTGAAACAGCAATGGATATCTCCCCTAAAATGTTATTATCACACGGATGAATTAATGAAACATCATCTAAACTCAATGAGTCAACTCCAACTACAGAAACATTTGCAGTATCAGTACAATTATTTTGATCCAAAACAACAACTGTGTAAACAGCAGTATCAACTGGTGTAAAGAATGAATTTGTCTGAAAATTAATTCCATTATCTATACTATATGAATAATTACCAGTTCCACCAGTAACACTAATATCAATATCTCCTTCAACTGCTCCACAATTTGGATGGTTAACTGATATGTTGTCAATACTTATTGTATTAATTAAAATATTAACCGAAGCAAAACAAGTATCAATCCCATTTGTCATAATTGCATTGAAAGTAGAATCATTCTCGGGACAAACCTGATTAGGATTTATTACGTTATAATTTCCTAAACCATGAGAAAAATTATCATGTAGCCAAGTTATTTCGTAATTAGTAACTGGAATATTTGCTGAAATTTTAATATTATCAAGCCCCCAATTATCATATATAGCTCCTGAAGATAGATTTTGAAACCATCTGATTTTTGTATTTGGAGTTTGAGCGGCAATTGGTATTGCAACACAATAATTATCCCAAATTGTTTGAGGCCCTGGTCCACCACCTAATAGAGGAGCCCAGTAATCTATGGTTACCCATGTCAAACCATTATCAATAGAATATTGTAAAAACACACCTTCATCTATTGCATCAGGATCTTCACAATGAGGATTGGGAGCGCCAAAAGGGTTTCCTCCAGGTTGCTCAGTGTTATCAGAATATCTCATTTCAAAACATATCTGACCGCCAATTGATAAATCATATGCCATAGTTTCCATACTTCTAGGTGCTGCAGAATTAGTCCCCATCCACATATAATTCGTTCCATCAGGACTAGGAACACAAGTATTATTTGAAATAATTACAATTTGAGAAAAATCCCAACCTACAGGTTGACCACTATTAAAATCTTCTTCAAAAACTGGATTTAAAACCTGCCCCTCAGCACTTAATGTTACACAATCTCCACAACCAATATTGTTATTTGACGCCTCAACAATTAGATTACATTGAGAGAAAAAAAACATATTTGAAAACAAAAAAGACAGAAATAATAGAAAACTATTTTTACATCCAAATAAAGAAAAAATTATAGGGCGATTTAATGAAAACATAATCAGGTAGTTTAATGTGGTTTAGCATTATATAAACGCCTGATATTTTTGCTCGTTGCCTTAAACAGACTACGTATATTTACTTATTTCATCAAAATAATAAATTACTCGCAAATTCTACCCTTATGTTCGTCATTATGAAAATGTTGGTCAAGTTCTTTAAATTCATTTAATAAGCTTTCTGATGGAGGAATTCTCTGAAGCAATGATAAATCGGGCTGACCGGCATCTACCCAAGCCGTATACCAAACTGATCCTACGGCAATAATTGACCTTCTCAACCTTCTTTCAACCATTCCATTTAAACGTTTATGGTACTCACTTGAAAAACCATTAGAATAGGTCCTTATAGTTGTCCTTCCTCTTTGTTCATATGCATATTTTTGATCTGAAGGAAACTCAAGAGTCAATTCTCTTTCAATTGAAAGAACAGAATCCATAGCAGCATGAGCGGTATACACAGCATCCCAAGTATAATCAAGCAAATTTTTAACATATTTACCCTTGCCTACAAAATAATCATAGTCATCTGCGTTTATCTCTACCAATCTACTTTCCCATAAACCATGAATACCCTTTTGACCTGTAAACTGCCCATTGTAATTTTCAGTTGTATGAAGGGGAACATGTGCGTCGCCAATATAATGTCCAATTTCAGAGGAATATTTTAAAATAAGATCAACATTTTTTGACTCAAAAGCACGCTGAAGCTTTCGCTTCATTACTTGAATATGCCAAGGCACTATTCCATATGCCTGAAGGGTATCTTCTGTATATTTTTTAACAGCATCTTTCCATCTTTTAGGCATTACCTTTCTAAAGTCCTCACCTTTCTTATAAAAATGATCTAAATCAATGTAATGCCTTGGAGCTTCTGCATCCATTGCATATCTTCTTTTATCTGGATCAACCGCATGCTCTGTTATAAACTCAATATGATCTTTATAAAAACCAAACATTTCTCTTGGCAAGGTGAAAACTGCTATTCTATTGATTCTCATATGTCCAAAAAATCCCCATTTCGAATCATTTATTGATGAGGGATGATTAGGTGTTTTTTTCTTTAATGGCTCTTGAATAGAAAAGAGCGGAATAATTAAAATAAACAACCACTTATAACTTAATAATTTTTCCATTTTTAAGAATTGGTATGACATCAGTTTGATTTGGGGTTAAACAATATTTTATGTCTTCATTTAAGTTTAAATTAATGAGTCTTCGTCTGTGAGAGCTCGATTTTAAATAACCTAAGTAATTATCTTTTGCTGATAAATACAAATATTTTGACGCAATTGAAGAGTCTTCAATTGAAGTAAAATTACCAGTACTGATTAAAAAATCTACTATAGCACCTGCGCAAATCGTATCCTCTAAGTTAAACTTACTTTGCCAACCCGAACAAAGACATAAGACATTAGACTTTTTATTGGATAACAAATTATTTAAAGAATCAATATTTATTAATGAACCCACAAGAACCGTTTCTGCATTTTTTGCAATATCAAGAGCTTTGGTTCCATTAGTTGTTGTTAAAACAATTTCTTTATCAGCGTAATCAGTATTAATATAGGTATAAGGAGAATTCCCAAAATCAAAGCCCTCTACTATCTCACCTTTCCTTTCGGCACCAACTAAAAATCCTTTTGATTTGTATTTCTTTGCTTCATCAATTGATCGAACTGGAATAATAGACTTAACTCCCTTTGATATAGCAGTACAAATAGCCGTTGTTGCACGAAGAACATCAATTACAACAACTATATCAAATTCTTCTTTAAAATTATGATATTCTTCTGGCGTAAAACATACTTCAACCCTATTCCTTGTATCTAAGACATTCCCCATAGATTTTAAATATAAACAATTTTAGAAATTATTAATAATAAAAAAATCACTTTATAAAAACTCGCTTACAGCATCTTTAAAATATTTCTGAAATGAAATGTTTAAATCACTTTCATATTTATTATAATAAGTTACTGCTTGATCAAGATTATTAGAAAAAGTAATTCTTTTTGACAAACCTTTGCAAGCAAAATCTAATCCAGATTGATTTGGATAATCATTCATCCATCTTTTGGTTTTCAAGATTTTAATGAAATATTCAAATTCATGGGAATATTGATTATTTACAAAAGGATCATGTGAATAAAATCTCTCTAAATATTTCTCGTAAGACAAGTTATGAAATAAGCTCCAATTTTTTGCCAACCAATGATCTGCAAATAAATCCATTGCCACACCTGATATTTTGGGTAATTCAGAATATAGTTTTCTTTGAACTTTTAATATTGAATTGTGTCTATTAAAATAGTAATCAATAGATCGATGCAATTTAATGCCATCAATAACTTTTTGTGAATAAATAGAAAAATTTGAACCCTTAACAAAATCACCAAATAAATTGGCATACATTAAATCGTAATCAGAACCCGAAAAATACAAATGACCTAAGAAGTTCACTTATTTAAAATAAACTAATATTCATCATCATTAAATAAGAAATCTTCTCTAGTAGGATAATCTGGCCAAATTTCTTCAATAGTTTCATACATTTCGCCCTCATCCTCAATGTCTTGAAGGTTCTCAACTACTTCAAGAGGAGCACCTGTTCGAATGGCAAAGTCGATTAATTCGTCCTTATTCGCAGGCCAAGGTGCGTCTTCAAGATATTGCGCTAATTCTAATGTCCAATACATAGTTAATCTTTGAGGCCACAAAAATAATTTTTTTTCAATAACTCACATCATTTTTCATGTTTAGTTTTAAAAAAATAAAAAATTCAAATGAAATGCAATCTCTAAATATATTATAATTAAATTTGTAATGTTATGTCTAAAAATGAAAATTTTTTTGAGGAATCAACTGCTGCAATAGGAACAATTATTACAATAGCGTTGTTATCTATTTTGGTTTCGATTCTTATATGGGGTTAATAAATCTCTAAAATTGCTATGTACTTTTTGCTGATTAATCATCAAGCATAAATTAATATTTTATGCCATTCAATTCCATTTTTTCTTGGTTGATTAAAAAAAGAATCCATCAAATAGATTTATTTAAAAAATATCCTATTGAAGTTCAAGATGAAATATTAAATGAATTGATAAGTAAATCATCAAATACTTTATTTGGCAAACAATACCAAACAAATTCAATTAACAATTACCTTGATTTTAAAAACAAAATACCATTAAGTGACTACCCTAGTCTCAAGCCATATATAGACACGGTTATAAAAGGCCAACAAAATGTTTTATGGCCAACAAAAACCAAGTGGTTTGCTAAATCGTCGGGCACAACAGCAGATAAAAGTAAATTTATTCCCGTTACAAAAGAATCTCTAGAAATTTGTCACAATAGAGGTGGAAAAGACCTTCTTGCATTGTATTATAATAATTTTCCAAATCGACAATTATACAATGGAAAACACCTTGTAATTGGTGGTTCTACAGAAAAAAACAAATTATCAAATGACTCTTATTTTGGTGATTTATCTGCCATAATTGTAGACAATTTACCTTGGTGGGCAGAAATTAAAAGAACGCCAGCAAAAGAAATTGCATTATTAAAGGATTGG
>NZQU01000014.1 GCA_002696025.1 Crocinitomicaceae bacterium | reverse complement strand
GATCTTAACGTGTGACAAATACCCTAAAGAAATTGATGGTTTAGAGGAAAGGCTTAAATCCAGACTTGGTTGGGGGCTTCCTGTTGTAATAGACCCTCCAGAGCTAGAAACTAGAGCAGCTGTTCTTTTAAACAAAGCATCTTCGATGGGTATCAGCATGCCAAATGATTGTGCAATATATATAGCCCAAAGAATAAGGTCAAACATAAGAGAGCTTGAGGGGGCCTTAAAAAGGGTTGTAGCAAATGCAAGGTTTACCAACCAACCCATTGATTTAGGCCTTGTAAAAGATGCTTTAAAAGACTTGTTTGTTATTTCTGCAAAAATGGTTAGCATTGAGAACATACAAAAAACAACAGCAGAATATTACAATATTAAACTTTCTGATCTATTATCAAAAAGAAGGAGTAGATCCATCACAAGACCAAGACAGATGGCTATGGCTCTTACGAAAGAACTTACAAACCACAGCCTCCCTGAGATTGGAGAGGCATTTAATGGGAGGGATCATACAACGGTATTGCATGCTTGTAAAAAAATTGCCGAACTCAGAAAAGAGAGCCCTTCGCATGAAGAAGACTATAGAAATCTTAATAGGGCTTTAACAAATTAATGGATTTTTATATTAAAAAAGAAGAGGTTGTAAAATCTTTAAACTATACGCTGGGGGTGGTTGAAAAGAGGCAAACCCTCCCAATCTTATCCAATGTTTTGCTTGAGGTGGACGAGTCTTCTTTAAAAATCACAGCCACAGACCTAGAAAGTGAAATTTCTACAACCTCAACCATTTCAAACTACAAAAGCGGCGGCAAAACCACCGCTCCAGCAAGAAAACTAAGTGATTTATGTAGACTTTTACCAGATTTAGCAGAGATTCATTTGTTTCTTGACGGAGATAACCTAAAAATTGAGTCAGGTTCTGGTAAATATAGTATTTCTACATTACCAAGTGAAGACTTTCCGGTGTTCGAAAAGGAAGATGCTCAATCTCAAATTAATATTTCATCACAAAATCTTAAAACACTTATTACTAAAACATCTTTTGCTATGGGAAATCAAGATTGGAGGCACTACTTGAATGGCCTCTATTTATTAATAGATGATAAATCTATAACAAGTGTTACCACAGATGCACACAGACTTGCCCTTGCTAGCTCATCTTTAAATGAAGCAACGCCAGAGGCGATTAGTGGAATTGTTCCAAGAAAATCTATTAATGAAATTGGAAAGCTTGTTGGCGATGAGTCGGAAAATGTATTAGTGGAATTAGGTAATACATCTATAGCAGTTAATATTTCTGGAACAACTTTTGTAAGTAAACTCATAGAAGGAAAGTTTCCAGACTATGAACAAGTCATTCCATCAGGCGACAGTTCTGTTTTATCAATTAACAGAAAAACTTTTTCTGAATGCCTTAGCAGGGTTAGTGTTTTGTCTAGCGAAAAATATAAAGGCGTTAGAATATTAACTGATGAAAATTCTATGCATGTATCAGCCAATAATCCAGAAAAAGAAGAGGGTGAAGAAAATATTTCGTGTGAATATAAAGGAGAAAAAATTGACATTGCATTTAATGTAAATTATTTACAGGAAATTTTATCTACACTAGATTCTGAAAATATAGAGATTAATTTCTTTGGTTCAGACAAGAGTTGCCTAATAACCGATCCAGGCTCTTCTGATCTTAAGTATGTTGTTATGCCTCTATTAATTTAAAGTGCCTTTAACAAACATTTCTATAAAGCACTTAAGATGTTTTGATGATATTGAAATATCTCTTTCTCCAGGTATAAATTTTTTCTACGGAGCAAATGGATCAGGCAAAACTACGATACTTGAAGCACTATTTATTTTCTCTAGCGGCAAGTCATTTAAAAGCAGCAACTTACAATCCCTTATCAAATACGATAAAAAAAACTTTTATCTAAAAGGTTTTGATAGCATAAGTGGACATATTGTTGAAGTAGAAAAATATAGAAATAAATCAATATCATTAAAACTTAATAATAAAAAAATTGTTACAAACAATTTAATTAAAAAATTTCCATGCACACCAATTCACAACAATACCTTTTCATTCACAAGCGCGCCACCCGACTTTAGAAGAAAGCTATTAGACAGATCAATATTTATAGCCGAAGATGGATTTTCTTCTGCTTGGTTTGCATATCATAGAACACTAAAGCAAAGAAATGCAATGCTAAAAAACAACCGTATATCAGATATATATGTTTGGAACAAGAAGCTATCAACAGATGGTATTCTATTAACTGAATACAGAAAAAATTTTTTTGAAAAGACCTTGGATGAATTTAAAAACTTATTAAAAATATTTGAGTCTAAAGTTGTTTTTGACTTTTTTGATTTAATTTCAATTGATTTTTATTGTGGTTGGAATTTTAAAGAATCACTTTTTCACACGTTTGAAGAAAATGTAAAAAAAGACCTAAAGAGAAAAACAACAACAGAGGGTCCTCATAAATCTGACATAAAATTTCTTATTAATAATATTGATGCAAGACAAATATTGTCTCGTGGAGAACAAAAATTTTTTTCAATTCTTTGGTCTTGTGCTCAACATGAGGTATTAAAAAGACACTATCAAATTGAAGCCACTTTAATTATTGATGATATAAAATCTGAGTTAGATGAGAGGGTTTTTGATTTGTTTGTAGACCTTCTAAATCATAATAAAAATCAAGTTATCTTTTCCTGTATAGAAGATTGTTTTAGTAGTAAAATATCAGATAAATTCAATGAGTTTAAAAAGTTCCACGTGGAACATTTGTAATAAAAAAATGGCAAAAAAATCTACAGAACCTAAATACGATTCATCCAACATTCAAGTCCTAAAAGGTTTAGAAGCTGTCAAGAAAAGACCTGGAATGTATATAGGCGATACTGATGATGGTTCGGGTTTGCATCATATGGTTTTTGAGGTCTTAGATAATTGTATTGATGAGGCAATGGCGGGACACTGTTCAGAAATACAAGTAGTAATTAATAAAGATGGTTCAGTGACTGTTCAAGATAATGGCAGAGGAATCCCTGTTGATGTTCACAAGAAAGAGGGAGTTTCTGCAGCTGAATTAATATTAACTACTCTCCATTCTGGAGGCAAGTTTGATGATAACAGTTACAAAGTCTCAGGTGGACTTCATGGGGTTGGGGTGTCTGTTGTAAACGCCCTTTCCAAAAAATTATTATTGGAAGTTCATCGAGATGGGGGAGAATATTTTCAAGAATATGCCGAGGGCAAACCCAAAGCAAAACTTAAAAAATTGAAAAAATCATCAAGCACAGGAACTAAAATAACATTTTATCCATCTGATAAAATATTTACTTCAACTGATTTTGAAACAGATAGAATTTATAAAAGAATTCAAGAGCTTTCATTTTTAAACGCTGGAGTTTCAATAAATGTAGAAGACAAAAGATCAGGAAAATCTCGAAAATTTAAAAACAACGGCGGCCTTTCAAGTTATGTAACTCATTTAAAGGGAAGGAAGCAGATTGTTTCTGAAATATTTGAATGTTCTTCAATTGAAAATGAGGTTGGAGTTGAAATAGCTATGCAATGGACAGATTCATATTCTGAAAACGTGCTTTGTTATACCAACAATATTCCGCAAAAAGATGGCGGAACTCATCTAGCGGGCTTTAGAGGGAGCCTAACAAGAGTTTTAAAATCCTTTATTAAAAAAGAAAATGCAAAAAAGACACCAACAGATCTATTGGGAGAGGATGTTAGAGAGGGGTTAATAGCTATAATTTCTGTTAAAGTGCCAGATCCTAAATTTTCATCACAAACTAAAGAAAAACTTGTATCATCCGAGGTTGAGGGCGTAGTTAGCACAGTATTCAATAAGTATTTTAATGAGTTCCTATTAGAAAATCCTAAAGATTCTATGAGCATTATTGCTAAAGTGTCTGAAGCTGCCCTGGCAAGGGAGGCTGCAAGAAAAGCAAGAGAAATGACAAGAAGAAAAGGCGTTCTTGAAATAGCTGGATTGCCTGGAAAATTAGCGGATTGTCAAGAAAAAGACCCATCACTTTCTGAGATATATATAGTTGAGGGTGATTCTGCTGGGGGATCTGCTAAACAAGGCAGAAACAGAAAAAATCAAGCAATTCTTCCTCTTAAAGGCAAGATAATCAACGTAGAAAAAGCAAGGATTGATAAAGTTCTTGGTTCAGCAGAGGTAGGTACATTAATAAAGGCATTAGGCTGTGGAATAGGAGAAGAAGACTTTGACATAAATAATTTAAGGTATCATAGAATAATAATAATGACCGACGCAGACGTGGATGGCTCTCATATAAGAACTCTGTTATTAACATTCTTTTATAGGCAGATGTATGAAATAGTTGATAATGGACACATATATATTGCTTTGCCGCCTTTATATAAGATAACTAAAGGCAAAGAATTTATATATGCATCTGATGAAAAAGAAAAAGACGCTGCAATAAAAAGTTTATCAAAAAATGGTACAAGAGGATTAGAGGTTCAAAGATACAAAGGATTGGGAGAAATGAACCCAGAGCAACTATGGACAACCACTATGGATCCTACAAATAGAAGGATGATGCGTGTAGATATTAAAGATGTTCAGGATGCGAATGAATCATTTGAAGTTCTAATGGGCGATGATGTTGAACCAAGAAGGGAATTTATTGATGCAAATGCTCTTTCAGTAAAAGAGCTGGACATTTAATTTATTTCTTTAAAATTTTTGTATATCCACTTATAAGCAGTATTTGTTATTTTTTTAGCATCTTCACCCAATATCGCAGGCCCTATTCTCATAATTATTTGCCCATTTTGTTTTATAAACCTTCTGTTTTTCCAAAATAAACCGGAATTATGGCATATAGGCACAATAGGCATGTTATTTTTAACTGATAAAAGCCCACAACTGTTTGAAAATGATTTAAGGCCTTTATGAGGCCTTGCTCTAGTCCCTTCTGGAAAAATTATAATTGAAGCACCATTGTTTAATCTATTAGAACCATTCTTAATAACTTTTTTTAAGCTTCCAATTTTGTTAGATCTATTTATATAAATCGGTTTAAGACATGCAAAAGCCCAACCAAAAAGAGGTATATACAATAATTCTCTTTTTACAATGCTTGTTGATGGATAATAAAGTGTTTGTAAAAAAAAGGATTCCCAAGCCCCCTGGTGATTTGAAACTATTATGCATGGGCTTTTAGGCAAGTTCTTTAAACCCTCTATTTTCCAACTAACACCACAAATAACTTTCAAGGCATTTAAAATAAATAAAATCCACAGTGAAGCAAATTTTTGTAATATAGATGTTTTAAAAAATGGAAAAAGAATAATTATAAAAATAGATACGGGGATTACAGACGAATAAAGTATGAGATTGAATAATAAGCTTTTTATTGCTTGCAAATTTAATTCTTAATTATGTTTATAAGAAAATCACTAAGTTTATCAAATTCAACTCGTGACTGTTTCATTGAGTCTCTATCACGAACAGTTACTGTTTTATCATCCAAGCTTTCGAAATCAATAGTAATGCATAACGGAGTACCAATTTCGTCATGTTTTCTATAGCTTTTACCAATATTCCCAGTATTTTCAAATATAATTCTACCAAGACCAAGTTTTTGTAAGTTTTCTTTTACTAATTTTGATAAATTTACCATTTCTTCATTATTCTTCTTTAATGGAATAACCGCAGCCTTAATTGGTGCTAAATGAGGCTTTAGTTTTAAAACAACTCTACTCTTCCCATCATTTAAGCTTTCTACATTGTATGCCTCATTAATAATTGCCAAAAAACCCCTTTCAACCCCAGCCGACGGCTCTATAACATAAGGAACAATCCATTCACCACTTTCTTCTTGAACAGCAAGTTTGCTATTAGAGTCTTTATTTCTTGATACACTTGATTTTATATTCAAATCATCTTGTTTTTTTGAATGTGAACCAAGGTCAAAATCTGTTCTGTTGGCTATTCCTTCGAGCTCTTCAACTCCATGCGGAAATTTATACATCAAGTCTATAGTTCTTTTAGAATAATGAGCGAGTTCTTCGCCTGGAACTTCATATAGTTCAATACTTTCCATGGGTACACCTTGTTCAACCCACCAATCTATTCTTTTTTGTACCCATGAATTATGAATATCCTCGTCCGTTCCTGGTTTTACAAAATACTCTAATTCCATTTGCTCAAATTCTCGTACTCTAAATATAAAATTTCTTGGAGTTATTTCATTCCGAAACGCTTTACCTATTTGAGCAATTCCAAAAGGAAGTGATTTTGAAGTAGAATCAATAACATTTTTAAAATTAGTAAATATTTGCTGTGCAGTTTCAGGCCTTAAATATGCAAAAGAATCACCATCTTCAATAGGCCCCACATTTGTTTTAAACATAAGATTAAATTGTCTTGGCTCAGTTAAATCTTCTTGTTTGCATTTATCAGGAACTTGATCTGCTCTAAACCTCAAACCACATGATTTACAGTCCACCAAAGGGTCTGAAAAAGTTTCTTCATGTCCAGAATACTTCAATACTAGAGGATTTGTTAGAATTGCTGAATCTAAACCTTCAATATCATCATTTTCATATACCATTGACTCCCACCAAGCCTTCTTTATATTATTTTTAAGCTCTACGCCCAAAGGACCAAAGTCATAAACACCCTGAAGACCACCGTAAATATCGCTTGATTGATAAATAAGGCCTCTTCTTTTACAAAGTGCAACCAGCTCATCCATATTTTTTGCTGCCAACTAAAACTCCTTATAAAATAGACATTTGTCTATTTATACTGTCTTTATTCAATGATAATAAATTTTTTGTATATTTCTAATAAATATGATTATATAACATGGAAATTTATTTATCTCATCATGAAACAACTATTTTACATATTTTCAATGTTTCCAAAGAATATATTCACTTATTTAGTAGATTTATATATATATTTGCGCTTATATCGTTTTTCTTCCTCATACAAGATAACTAAAGTAAACATTGAAATAGCGTATCCTGACTTAAATAAATACGATGTTGAGCTGACATCAAAACTAAGCATTCGTGAATCAATTATTTCTGGATATGAGACTATTTACACCTGGGGAAGAAATGACCACCATTCAAACAGTAAAATTTTTAAAATTACAAATAATTTTTTATTAGATAAATTAAACGATAATGATAAGGGGTTAATTAACGTTGCCATTCATAATAGAAGTGTAGACATGCTTTTAAAATTCATTAACTCAAAAATTACAACTGTAAGTTTATATAAAAAACTAAAGATCAAGTCTTTAGAGAAATTTGTTAAGAAAGACAGAGAGTCAAATGGATCAGTTTCTGTAGAAACATCAATAGGAGGTGTTAGAAAAATAATTCAAGCATTAAGGATGAAAAAGGCAATATGTTTTGCTGCAGATCAAGTCCCACAAAGAGGCCTTGGGGAGTATATAAATTTTTATAATAGAGAGGCTTATACAACAACACTTGTTCAATCACTCGCTCTAAAAACTCAAGCTCCAGTATTATATTTTTACCTAAATTCTAACAAAGATAACTTTTTATCTTTGACATTAAAACAATGCAGCAATGATATTTATGATGATAGTAAGCACAAACTATTATTAAATAAAGATATTGAGAAAATGATTAATGCTAGACCAATTGATTATTCTTGGGAATACAAAAGATTCAAAAGAAGTAGACATCCTTACAAGGATCCATACGGTTCTATTTAGCCCAAAACATCGGAGTCAATATTACTAAAAGAGTAAATATCTCCAGTCTTCCCAATAGCATTGCAAATGCTAAAACTCCCTTAGAAAATGAATTAATCTCTGCATAATTTTCTGAGACCACTCCAAGACCAGGCCCTAAATTATTTAAACATGCTCCTACAGCTGAAAAGGCAGACTCAAGATCCAAACCAGATATTAATACGGCTAATAATAATATTACAAATGATATTACGTATATTGAAAAGAAACCCCATACTGATGTTGCTACATCATCATCAACACTTTTAGACCCAATCTTTAGAGAAATAACAGAGTTAGGATGTATTATCTTCATTATATTTTTATATGCATGATTTAACATAATCATGATTCTCCAAGATTTAATACCCCCACCAACAGATCCTGAGCATGCCCCTACAAAAGCACCAATTAATAATAAGAATGATATAGAAAAGGGCCACTCAGATGAGTCTCCTATTGAAAAGCCAGTTGTAGAAACTATCGATACAGTATGGAAAGACAGCTCTCTGAATGATGGAGTTGATGCACCGCTAGCAAATAGACTAATAATTAATGCAATTAAAAATATTAATAAGATAAAGGATACAAAAAATTTTAACTCTGGATCGAAAACAT
>NZQU01000013.1 GCA_002696025.1 Crocinitomicaceae bacterium | reverse complement strand
TTTTTATAATTTCCATTTAATTGAATTTATTTGTTTTTAAATTCATGATAATGCTCATCATAATGTTTGCAAACACCTTGAACCTGATGAAACGTTTCATGCATTGTATTGAGTTTTTTTAATAATGTTTTATTAGATGAATTTTCTAAAACAAGATCATGAAGTTCAATACATTGTTTTTCAATCTTATTTAAGATCACATGATAACCATATTCATCGGATCTAAGATCTTTAGGTATTTCAGAATTTTTAAGATAAATCGATTTCAGCATTAATTCTTTTGTCATTGTTTTTAAAGGTGCGTAATTTTCAATTTCGGCAGAATAATAAATATGTGACAAATCGTTTCTAAAAACATTTAATTCTGGCCAATTATGTGTTTTTAATTCTTGAAAAATGGGAGAGCTAAATGCCTTAATGTAATTATCAGAAACAACCCCCCAATCAATTAAGTTCCAAATTGCTCCTAAATAGTCATTTCTTTTGTTTTGATATTTTAAATAGTATGCATGTTCCCAAACATCAATAGCAATAATTGGAATACCTCTATCTTTGATAAGATCCATCAGAGGGTTGTCTTGATTTGCTGTTGAGGTAACTTTTAATTCACCATTAGACTGAAGAATTAGCCATACCCATCCGGAGCCAAATCTTTTGGCAGCCTCTAAGTTCATTTCTTCTTTAAGTTTATTAATGCTTTCAAAGCTTTTGCCTATTCCTCGCATAAGATCCTCGCTTGGTTGTTTGTTTGGCTTTGGCTTAAGTATTCTCCAAAATAAAGAATGATTGTAATGTCCACCAGCATTATTTCTTACTGTAGTATTATATAAGCTAATATTCATGAGTATAGAGCTGAGGGGCTCTTTTTCTTTTTTAGTTCCTTTTAATGCTTTATTTAGTTTGTTTATGTATCCTTGATGGTGCTTTAAGTGATGGATCTTCATTGTGTGAGAATCAATAAAAGGTTCATAAGCGGCATATTCATACCCTAGTTTTGGTAAAACATGAATTTGCGCTGTATAACATATTGATATTGTAATAAAAACCAATAGTAAGATTAATTTTTTCATAAATCTATTTATATAAATGATTCACTACAAAATTATAAATATTCAATAACTACATTTATTTATTGTTTATTTCATTTAATTTTTTTGCTGTAAAATTCACAATATTCGACAGATGAGCTAAATTATTCATCTAAAACCATAGAATATTCATTTTGCATAGCATAATGTAATGATTTGAATATCTTCACAATAGGAAATAAGGAGAGTAAACAAGTTAGCTTCTTCCTTAGTTAGATTTCGCTTCAATGAGAGGCATTAGTTTATAGTTTGATAAGAGTTTAAGTAAATATAAAGAAATCAAACCTAGTTAGAAGCAACTTGTCCTTATGAGTTCTGGTAAAACTCAAATAGGTAAACTCAAATTATTTTGGTTTTTGGTTTTTTGGTTTTAAGTAAGGGCTGTTTTATACAGCCCTTCTTATTTTGTATAAAATTGGTCGACTAGGACTTGCATCATTTTCAAAAGGGGCTATTTGAAGATTAAGCAAATAAGATCCATCTTGAATATCATTTGATATGTAGGCAAGTTCAGTAATTGTTCGATCCATTATGGGATTATTAGGAATGCCCCAAAATTTATGATGAAAAGAAAGCAAACCGCCATCTTGTTCTTTATCTACGGAAGGGAGGTCTATGATCAAGTGTTTTATTTCATGTTTATTTAAAAGTTCCAATACATTAATGTCAAAATAAACAGGGTTAGTTCCAGAATACTCTTTGCTAAGTTTTTTTTCTGAATTAGGAGAAGTTCTAATAATTAAAGCCTCATGACCTTTAATGTCATCTTCAATATTAGAGAAATGATCTAAAGTAATTACAAAATCACTTGATTCATCAACAAGAATTTCTTTCGGTTTAATCGTACATAAAGCTGCTTTGCAAACTATTGATTGATGTTGTTGATTAATAGAGTGAACATCAGGGGTAATATGACCACAGCATTCTGTATGTGTACAGTGTGCATGCGGATTAAAATAGATGTCTCTAAAATTAACTGCGCCACCTTCAGAAATAGCACCTACAAATTTATCGGATCTTACAATTTCCGATTTAGACTTATCCAAATACCAAGCTGTAACTCCTTTTTCAAAATTTACAGGTATTGATATGTCTAAAGCATCATCAGTTTCTATATAATCTTCTTTTGTAAGATACAATCTCATTTGGTTTATTTTTTAATGAGGTCTTTGGTATATGTTCTTTTGTTTGTTACAATTTTAATTATATACCTGCCAGATTTAAAGTTGCTTATATCCAAATAGGCATCAGCAAAATATTGAGATGCATTCATATCTTTAAATAGCATTTCTTTACCCATTATATCATAAATATATAACTTGGCATCATTATATACCGAACCATTTACTTCTATAGTGCAATCTCCATTTGTTGGGTTTGGAAAAACGGCTATTTCGTGGTCTAAATCTTCCTCATTCACATCTAGAGCAAAACCAACGGAAAAATTATATCTATGATAATTTCCAAAATCACCAGGAAAAAACTCAAGATAACCTCCGCCAACTAGTCTGACTCTCATTGTGCCGGCGGTTTCCCCTTCAACTTGAGCAGAATACCAAAAAGACAATCCATCGTTATCAGAATCTTCAATTATAATGCTGTAGCATCCAGGTGATAAATCAAATGTATCTTTATAATCAGTATTGTTGTCCAATTGGTTTCTTTCAAACAAAATATTTCCTTCACCATCAATCAATCTATAATTATTTTCATTTGCCTTATTGTTTGTTTTTAACCAGACAAAAAATGGCCCATTAATAACTTCTGGGGCATCAAATTTTGATTGTTTAACACTGTTTTGAGTATACTCATCATCTCCAAAAGGCCCATTTACATCATATACTTGTGCCGTAAATGTTAAATTACCTTCCAAATCATGCCACCAAGTTTGATCAGTAACAGGAATCTCAACAACAATCTCTTCCAAAAAGGCTAAATTACCAGTCCATTCATATTCTATAAAGTTGCCATAGGTAATCCAACATCTTATTTTACATGATGTAAGCGCTTGCTCTCCAGTATTTTTAAGTAAAACTCTTGGGTTGGAGCAAGTTGGATTCCATTTGCTATAGTATTCCCAGTTATTGGGATTTAAAACGTCTACAATGGCAGCGTCATTTTGAAAGTTAGGGGCTGAGTATGAAATAAGATCAAATGCGGCTATATAATTTCCACTGCCTTGTCCTTGATCATTTGATGGGACGTCATTAACATCATAGTCGATACTAACTGAATCTCCTGGAGTAACATAAGGGGTTAATTCAAATTCATATTCTTTTACTTTGTCACCTGGACACCATCCTTCTCTTGCATAAGGCCATGTGCCCCCCTGACTAATGTTAGGGTTATCACCACATTCTGTAGGTTGCCAAATATTCCAATTAAACCTTGGAGTACCATCAATTTTTATTTGATGATTGTTTGCTACCCATTCACAACAATTGGCATTACCTTGATGTCCATGCCCTGTCATTCTTGTTTTGATCTTATATGTATCAGAGCTATCTAAAAGCTTGATGCTTTTAGCAGATAGGTTGTTGTCATTTGCCATGCTGTTGAATGAATAACTTCTGAAATCATCCCAAATAGCTTCTCTTTTATGAAGGTCTCTAGGTGGAATGCCTTCAATAAATGCAAATTTTAAGTCGAGTAATTCCTGAGTATTATGAGCTCTTAAATCAACAGTATCCTTTAAATAATTTTGATAGTCAGTTACATCATAAATCCAAGAAAAACCATTAGGTCCAAGATCAAACTGTATCCCATAAGGTGTAATATATCGAGCAATTTCAATGTCTTCTATTATCTCATATGGTTGATAATAATGAGTAATGTCAGCATTAAAGAAATTTGTGTCTATTGAGAAAGGTGCTGAATTAATAATTTGCCCTAAAGAATCAAATGTGTTTTCATTTCCTTGTTCATATCCAATCCAACTATTTGAAATGTCAAAATGGTAGTTAACTGCTTGTTGTTCAAATACAACTATTGGCTCTTTTAATTTCTTGTGAAAAAGAGAGTCAATTCCATTGGCACTTGTAACTCCCCCGTATCCAATGCCAATTTTAGGTGCAAGATTGGTTTTGACATCAACTAATGGTAATTCGTCATATTGAATCATTCCATAGGATGAAGGCATAAGCTTAAAGTCATTATGAGAATGGTCAACTGCATATGGTGTATTATCAAAATCATAATAGACCATACAATTGTTATAGAATGGATGGTTTTGAGTGAGTTTTTTATTAAAGTTATTTTGAATTACAGTATCAGAAAGGGCATGATTAAATATTCTGAATTCATCAATTTTACCTGTCCAATTATTACCTAAATTTTTATTTGAACCTATAATAAATCGATGAATGTAACCTACATTTCGATCTTTCCCAGTTCCATTAAGCCATAAAACTCCATTTTTGTATATAAACATTTCCCCTGTGCTTTGTTTTTTCACAAATGACCAATGGTTCCATGTTCCATCAATTTCTGATCCTGATGCACCAGTGTATATTCTATCATAAGAGGATCCTTCTCCGACATCAAAATACAAATTGTTATTGCTCCATGGCATGTGAATATTGATAATTCTATTATTAACAGTGTCATAAGACTCAAGTATGCTCGTGTTTACTCCTGTATTTCCCATTCCTTTTGCCCAAAACTCAATTGTGATTTCATCATTTATTAATGTATCAGAAAGCTCAAGAAGCGCATGATTTGTCCCATCAAAATTTAAATAGCCATTTTTTCCATTGTAACTTGCAGATTTATCACTGTAATTTGCATCATTTTCAAATAAAATTGAGTTTGCTACAGGTGTTTCATTTTCAAAATAAAATTCAATGATGATGTTGTCAGTTCCATTCCATGTAAAAGGAGTATGAAAGAAAAACTCATTTGGTCCATCAATTAATGGTGCTTGACTTGAATTTCCTCCAGCACTAATATTATAAACCTCTGTAAATCCGGTTTGATGAAATGAATTTAAAACTGAATCTGCCGTTGTTTTTAATGATATAGTTGGAGAAATAAGCTCTCCATTTGTACCAATATTATCAATGTAAAGCAATAAAGATTTGAGATCTCCTGCAGGTACATTGTTTGCGCTTAACTCACTAGCAGTTACAATCATTTGAAAGCGTCCTGCTTTGTGTTCTGTGTTAAACGGAAATTTACCAGTTGTATTAAAGTCGGTTATTTCTTCTTGATTCGCTGTAAACCCATTTGTGATGTTCTCCTCTCTATAGTAATAATCATAATAATTTGTACCAGAGCTTGTAATGGAAATTGTATCAGGGCTTAAGGTGTTGGCAAGATATTTTTTTCCAATTACTTGAGTAGAGTCTAAAAGCCCTGTGTGATTATAAACCCTTGTGTAAGTTAGATAATCCCACTCACCACAATCAAATTGATCCCAAGTAGTTAAAGGGCTACATTTCAATTTGTAATACATCAATACTTTTTCGAATCTTTTGTTGTTTAACTCCGACGGGAATTCAAAATTGGCACGTCTGGTTGTGATTGAGTCAAATGTAAATGTTTGAACCCAAGTCGTATCTTGGGAAAAAGTAAGATTCAAACAAAAAAAGAATAGAATAAATAGTTTAGCTTTCATAAAAAATATTTCCTCAAATTTAATGGATAATTCTAATTTATGTAATTTTCTACCTTTATTAGATATAAGTATGTTGTTTTCTGTGTTAAAATCTTTGCATTTAATTTTTATGGTCAGTTGGTTTGCTGGGCTTTTTTATATGGTTAGATTATTTATTTACAGTGTAGAAGCTTTAGATGAAAATGAGCCTAAAAGAACAATATTATATGACCAATTCTTAATCATGCAAAAAAGACTTTGGTGGATCATTACAACTCCATCTATGATCATTACCGTATTTTGTGGTTTTTCAATGATTTTTTTAAATATTGAATATTATTCAAAAACACCATGGATGCATATAAAGTTGGCTTTTGTTCTTTGTTTGATTATTTATCATTTCATATCTCAAGGTATATATTTTAATTTGCTTCAAAAAAAAACAACATGGACCTCAATGAAGCTCAGAATTTGGAATGAGGTAGCAACCTTACTTTTAGTTTCAATAATCTTTGTGGTTGTTTTAAAAGATTCTTTTTCTTGGATAAAAGGGGTTACAGGATTTTTAGCAGTAACCATACTTTTGTTTTCTGGAATCAAGTTGTACAAAAAATACAGGTCTAAATCATAAACTGTTCTTCGTTACCCAACATCGATAGCCCACTATTGCTTTTTGAATTGTACTTAAATTATATAAGTCTTTTCTGATCATAGAGGGCAATATTAATTTATTAACACGTGCCAATATTTTAAATACATTCTTATTTTTCATTTGTTTAAATTAGTTATAAAAATAAAATCAATTTAAGTTATTCTATTTCAGTCGGCTCTTCTTCTTCTTCTTTCTGCCCAGCTCTTAAGCCCTCTCTTATTGTATGTAATAGCTGGTGATAAGATAGAGTTAATTCAGTTAATTCTTTAAGACGATTTAAACATTTGTTTTTTTCTTCTATTTCACGTTTTCTTCCCGAATACCAAAAATATCCGATCATAAGAATACAGGGAATCCAGATGCCATCAAAATGAAAAAAATGATAAATTATAAAAGAGTTTACTCCAATTACAAAAGCTACTAAAAAATATGAAATACTCAGATTAATTGACAATCGATCCAATTGTTTTTTATATGCAGAATGAATTTTTTTGTCAATGTCATCATTGAAATTTTCAGGGTCTAAATCATCATATAAAGACAAAGAGTATAAATCTTCTATTTTTTTTGTTAATAGATTTTCTAAGGATTTAATTTTTTCTTTATCTGTTTTTTGATCACTCATTAATTATATGTAAACAGATTGATTATAAAATTATTTAATGAATTTGATTGACTCATAAGAACTCTCAGAAATGATATTTACCATATACATTCCTTCTGATATTGAGGAAATATCAAATCCAACCACCTCGTCTTTTTTCACCAAATCAAGATTCTTTTTAAAAATGGTTTTTCCTGCAATACTAACTATATATAAATCTGTTTGCTTATTGAAGTTATTGTTGAAAAGTACATTTAGCTTAGTATTGTCTTGTGTTTTAAATACAATAATATCCTCTAAAATAGAGTTTTCATTAATGCCTGATGTAGAATTACAATAGGAAGATGAGGCAGGCATTACAACTACTTGATCAGATATGCTGTCTGTTTGTGAGCATGTGTTTTCTACAGTTAAAGTATAAGTATATGTTCCGGCAGTGTTGTAAAGAACACTTGGGTTACTTGATGTTGAAGTGGAGATGTCTCCACCATTAAAAGACCAGTTATATGTGTTTGTATTTGTTGAAATAGCTCCATTTAAATTAAGTGTTTCTCCTTCACAAATCGTGTCATTATCAGCTATAAGATTTGCACTTGGAGCATTGTCATCTACAATAATTGTAATGCTTGCATCATTTGAACATCCTCCAGTAGTTCCCGTTACATTATATGTTGTGGTTCCTGATGGCGTAGCAACTGGATTTGAAATATTGTTGCTATTTAAACTAGTTGCGGGTGTCCATAGATATGAATTGGCCCCACTAACATTAAGATTCGAAGATCCTCCTGGGCAAATTGTAGTTTGTGAAGCAGATACATTTAATGTTGGAGTAGCATCTACATTCACAACCAATGAGTCAACATGATAAAATCCACAGGCATTATATGCAATAAGATATGCTGTATGAGCTCCTGCATTTGACATGATGACCGATGGATTTGAACCTGTCGGATTGCTTGTGCTGGTTCCATTAATAATCCAATCCCAATTGTTTGTATTGGGAGAGGTTGATCCGTCAAAATCTAAAAATTCTCCAACACATACAGGGTCATTTGCACTTAGAACAGCTGTTGGGGGTGTTTGGGTAATTCGAGGGTATGCATGCATTGACCATTGGCTTCCTGTTGAAGTTAACGATTCAACTTCCATCCATCCTCCGCCTGTATTAAGTGGGTCATCTGCAGGGTCAATATAGTACCACATAGTATTTGGTCTCGCATTGTTGGTGTTTAAATTTTCTGTCAAGGCACAGCTTACTGTGTCACCTGCAGAATAAGTAATTTGATAACCAATATAAAAATCGTTGGTGCTGACAGAAACAGGGGTGTCAAAATTCACATTTGTTGGAAAGAAAAAACCGGCACCGGCTCCATTAATATTATTTTCTATTTCCTCAATAAGGACATCTTCAGTATATACTATGTTTCCGGGTTGCCCAGCATTATCCTCCCAAACTGTTATCGTGATAAAAGCATTGGGATCATTTGTTTCTCCTCGAGTAAAGAAAAACCTGCTGCCCATAATATTGGTTGGTCCAAGTCCTGAAAACTTATCTGCAATGCTTTTGGGTTTTATAAAGTTATGCCCTCCTATAAATCCATTTGGTGCACCCCAAGTCCATGTCAAAATTTGATCATTAGGAACAGTGTTTGAAATGGTATCACATCCAGTTAAAGAATTAACGGTGATATATGCAGACTTAATTTCACTGTCATTTCCATTCGCATTGGTAACTGTTAGTGATACATCATATGTTCCTGCAGTGTTGTAAGTTATTGCTGGTGGATTTTGACCGCTAAAAGTTGCAGGCGTACCACCACTAAATGTCCAACTCCAAGATTGTGGGTTGTATGTAGATAAATCATTAAAATTAATTGATTGTCCCTCTAAAATATTAAACATATTTGCTGAAAAATCTGCTACAGGGGAAAGATTTAAAGTCGCTGAAATACAATTCATTGCTGCAAGCGCATTGATTCTGCCTGCTCCAAGTTCTCCAACATATGAGCTGTTTGCAGCATCTATATTATCAGCAGAACTCAAAAGGCATGACTTAATGTTTGAGGGGGGAAGAGTAGGGTTAAGCGAAAGCATTAAGCCACAAAGACCAGCAACCATTGGTGAGGCCATTGAGGTTCCTTGTTTTACAGCATAACCATTGCCAGGTATTGTGCTTAAAATCGCACTTCCAGGCGCAGAAATATCAATCCAAGTGCCATAATTTGAAAAGCCAGATTTTGCATCTCCCACAGTTGTTGAAGCAACTGCTATAACATTTGTATATCCTGCTGGATAAAAAATGGTGCTTACATCATCATTTCCTGCTGCGGCAACCAAAACAATGTTTTGATTATTTGCCCAATTGATAATGTTTTGTCCAGTAGTTGACGATCCAGAGCCACCCCAAGACATATTTATGACGTCTGCTCCTGCATTAACAGCATAAACAATTCCATCATATCCATGAGTGACTCCTGTGGCAGAGTTTGTCGCTTTAACTGGTAGTAATGAAATTCCAAAACCAATTGATGCGATACCTGTATTGTTGTCTGTTGTTGCACCGGCAATCCCTGCTACATGTGTTCCATGATCATAGCTGCTAACTGGATTGTCAGGGTTTGGATCATTGTCTGAATCTGCGACATCAAATCCATTTACATCATCAATATATCCATTGTTGTCATCATCAATACCATTATTTGGTATTTCTCCAGGGTTATTCCAAATAGAGGCGCTTAGGTCTGAATGAGTAATTTCTACAGCATCATCAACAATAGCAACAACAACATTTGCATTTCCAGTAGAAACATTCCAAGCAGCATCAGCTTGTATTTGATAAAGTCCCCATGCATTTGAACTGTTAAAACTTGGGTCGTTTGGTGTAAGAGTTTTCTTTAAGAAAGGGATTTTTTCTGCATATTCAATACAGTCAAGTTGAGAAAGGTTTTTAATGATGTCATCTACTTTATAATGATCTGTAAATTCAATTCTGTATACATTTTTAATCTTCTCATCAGAAACCATGAAATAAGGTCTTGAGAACTTACTCACATTTATGTTTTTTAGTGCGGAATTTAAAAATGGGAAATCATTAATGTCAAGGTCAAAATTATTTTTCTGCGCTCCACTTGTAATGTCCATTGAAGCGATTAGGGGAACATTGTTTTTTAATTTTATCCAGATATGACCATCTAAATAGTCTTTGTGAATGGTTTGTGAAAAGCTTATATTAAATATGAAAATAAGCGCAAGCGTAAAGCAAATTGATTGTAGTTTTTTAAGTTTTTTCATTTGGTAATTTTTCATAAATGTATAAAAATTATAAGTTTAATTTATACAATGCCAATTAGGTGAATTTTTCTTTTGGAGAAAACACCAATATATGTGCTATACTATTTAATAGTTTTTTAGTACAAGTAAAATAACTTGTTTATTAATTAATAGGATCAATTAAAAAAAGAACACTAATCAGATAGGTGCTCTTTTTCTTCATCATGCTCATATTCAACAGCAATAGACGGCATTTTTATTTCCTCTTGTGTGAGTTTGTGTTTAGATAATTTAATAGATTGAAGAGGGATGAGGTACATGATGTCTTCATGAATAAATATGACTCCTTCTGAAATAGAGTTTTTAAACGGAAACTTTACCCGTTCAAGTTCACCATTTTCAAATAAGTTATAAATATTAACTTGCTGAATATTATTAAAATCCTGAAAACTTTGAATGGTTCTTTTCATTTAATGGATGTTGTATTCATCTATTAAATTAGACATTATTTAAATTAAACCACTTAATTCGTCTTATTTGTTATCAACAATAAATTAGTCAATTAATAACAATTGCTTTAATTACCAAAGATATCTTGGCAGTCAGCCGGGTTGCCTTTTTCATTCCAACACTTTTCAATTCCAGATATTACTCCATCTTTGTATGTGCACTTCCATCTTAATTGACCGTTTTTGTGCCAGCTTTTACATGTTCCAATTCTTTTGTCATTTTTATATTGACATTCTTTTCTTAGTTGACCATGATCATACCAGCTTTTGTATGAACCATTTAGTTTGTCTTCATTGTAATAGCGTTCATAATACAATTGACCATTCTCATGCCAGGAACGATACAATCCATTTAATTTTGCAGATTTATAGTTTTTTTCATCTTTTAATTGCCCATTTGAGTGCCAGCTTCTCCAAAAACCATTTGCCTTACCCTTTGTAGAATTTCCTTCGCACTTTATTTGTCCTTGAGCATACCATTTTCTTAGAGGGCCGTCTTTTTTTCCGTTTTTATAATGTGTTTCACTTTGTAGATTTCCTCCTGAGTTTGCATGATATTTTACATATACAATTCCATTGATAGGTGACATGTTAGATTTTAAACAGATAATCCCTTTTTTTTGAGTAGTTTCTGTGTGATCATATCTGTTTTGACCAAATAATGTTCCCTGAATTACAATTATAAAAAATAGAGCTCTCATGCTTATTACTAAGGTAGTATAAAAATCATATTATTAATTAATCAAAGTAATTAAAATCACTTGCAACTCTGTTGCATTAATCAAAATGATTTCATAATTTCGCATTCACAAGTGAAAATAATCTACTCATATTCAGTCCTTTTAGGAATGCTTCTTATGTACATTCCAAAAACGCTTGTTCATGAATGTCACCATAACCATTCACAAAAACACATATGCAATCAACATTCTGATCATTCATCAAAAGATTCTAATTCATCTGTATTTGAAGAGGAGGAATGTCAGATCTGTTCATTACAGTTTGATGTTTTAGATTTGCCTTCAAATTCATTTGTTGAAAGTCAATTTCAAATTTCTACAAGGGTTAATTCTGTAATTAATGATTCACCCTTTACAGAGAACTTAAATTCATTAAATACTAGGGGTCCTCCCATTTTCATTACACTTTAAAGCCAGCTAAGCTCTATTAAGTTAGTAATGAATATAAAAATAATTAATGTTAAAAATATTTCTTTTTATTCCG
>NZQU01000012.1 GCA_002696025.1 Crocinitomicaceae bacterium | reverse complement strand
TATTAAGGAATAATAATATTAATTCCTGAATATAGTGTTCGATGATACTTACCAAGTCTTTCGATGATAACTGCCGTTGCTTCTCTTACAATTATAATTGCAAAAAATAGAATTACTAATAATCCTATAAATATTGGTGCTGCTTCCATGTTTTTTTGTTAATGTTAATATTACTGTATTGATAATTTTTTTTCTAATTCGTCTAGATATAGTCGGAATCGTTTGTCGGTTTCAGATAGATTTACAACTGTTCTGCATGCATGTAAAACTGTTGCGTGGTCTTTTCCTCCACAATGTGCTCCAATATTAGCTAAAGATGACTTGGTCATTTTTTTAGAGAAGTACATAGATATTTGTCTTGCCTGAACAACTTCACGTTTTCTTGTTTTTGATTTAAGCATTTCAATAGGAAGATCGAAATAATCACAGACCACTTTTTGAATGTATTCAATTGAAACTTCCCGAGCTGTATTTTTTACAAATTTGTCCACCATTTGTCTAGCAAGGTCCATTGTGATGGCTCTTTTGTTAAGAGAGGCTTGGGCAAGTAGCGTGTTAAGAGCTCCTTCCATTTCTCGCATATTGGTGTTAATTGAATAGGCTAAGTACTCAACAATTTCATTAGACAATTCAATTCCGTTGCCATAAATCTTTTTATTAAGAATGGCAATTCTGGTTTCAAGAGCAGGTGCAGATAAATCTGCTGAAAGACCCCATTTAAATCTAGATAAAAGTCGCTGTTCCATTCCTTGCATTTCGACAGGAGCCTTATCAGATGTTAAAATGATTTGCTTACCATTCTGATGAAGGTGATTAAAGATGCTGAAAAACACATCTTGGGTTTTTTCTTTTCCTGAAAAGAATTGAACATCATCAATTATAAGGACATCAACCATTTGATAAAAATGAATAAAATCATTTATAGATTGATTTTTAATAGCATCGATGAATTGATGTGCAAATTTTTCAGATTGAACATACAAAACAGTTTTACTTGAAAATTGATCTTTAATGGCAAGTCCAATAGCATTTGCAAGATGAGTTTTGCCCAATCCTACTCCTCCATATATTAATAGTGGATTAAAAGCAGTTCCTCCAGGTTTGTTTGAAACGGCAAATCCAGATGCTCTTGCAAGTCTGTTACAATCACCTTCAACAAAATTATCGAAATTGTAAGCTGGATTTAAATTTGACTCTATGTTTATCTTCTTTAAACCAGGAATGATAAAAGGGTTTCTGATTTGTTTCTCAGTAACAGCTAATGGCACATTCTTAGGGTTGTTTCTAATAGAATTGGAACCAAGCGCAGGAAGCTTAACAGTGTATGGAGTAGATCTTGTTAAATTATTTTCCATAACAATACTATATTCCAAAAGTCCGTCTGCTCCTAGTTGCTTTTTAATTACTTTTTTAATTAATACAATGTAATTTTCTTCAAGCCATTCATAGAAAAAATGAGAAGGCACCTGAATGGTTAATACGTTCTTGTCAAGTTTAACTGGGATAATAGGGGCGAACCATGTTTTAAAAGCCTGAAGAGGAATATTGTCTTTGATAATCTCTAGACAACTTTCCCAAACGCGATCATGACGATTAATACCCATTAATTTTTTTATTTTGTTGTTAACAATACATTAAGCTAATTTATGTTTATTAACAATAATTTTTTTTACGACTTCTACCCCCCATTAAATCTAGAACAAATGTTCATATAAAAAAGTTAAAAAAAAAGTGTTTTGCCTATTGACTTTTTAAAAAGATTTATTATGTAAATTCAACTTATTTTGTTTGATGATTAATTTTGTGATTGTTTTATGTTTTATGCATTTTTTTTGTACCAAAAAACAACAACCTCTCAATATATAAAAAAACTCGTTATTTGCAAAATGTTTTACTTTTAATCTAAAATTTAATTTAATAAGATGCTTACTTTTTCAACTAGTATTCGTGTGCGTTATGGAGAGACAGATCAAATGGGGTTTTGTTACTATGGGAACTATGCTCAATTTCTAGAGGTAGGCCGTGTAGAGGCACTTAGATCCTGTGGTTTCTCATATAAAGAATTAGAATCTCAAGGTATCCTGCTACCGGTTAGATCATTTTCAATCAAATATGTGTCGCCTGCAAAATATGATGACATTCTTGAAATTCAAACAAGCATAACAAAAATTGAAGGAACACGCATAGAATTTAGTTATGTTGTCAAAACATCAGAAGGCATTTTAATTGCAAATGCTGAAACAGAATTGGTTTTTGTTTCTGCTAATTCCTTAAGGCCCATTCCAATGCCTGAAAAATTCAAGAAGTTGGTGCAAAAAATAGATGGGAATAATAAATAGTTCAAATGAATAATAAACATCAGCCCTATAAAATTACATATCCACAAAAAAAGAAAGTTGGTATTCTATTAAGTATCCCGCATTGCGGAATTCAATTTCCTGAAGAAATTGAAGGGGATTATAATCAAAAAATGAAGGCCAAACCTGATGACACTGATTGGGATTTAAATCTTCTTTATGATTTTGCTTCTGAGTTAGGAATAACAATTATTGAGGCGGTATATTCTAGGTGGGTTATTGATTTAAATCGAACACCTCAGAACAAATCATTGTATAATGATGGTAGAATTATTACCTCGCTTTGTCCAACTACTGATTTTTTTGGAAACGATATTTATATTTCTCCAGACAAAGAACCAACGGGTGAAGAAATACAAAGACGCTTGCAGAATTACTATCTTCCTTATCATCAAAAGATAGATTTTCTTTTAGAAGAATTGAAAAAAGACTTTGGGCGCGTTATTTTTTGGGATGCCCATTCGATTCGCCGAAATGTAAAAACCATTCAAAAGGAAGATTTTCCAGATTTAATACTCGGGAACAATGATGGCAAAACAGCCGATTCAAAGATCATTAAAGTTGCACTTGATTCTCTAAATGATAGTGGTCTTGACGTTTATCACAATACGCCATTTAAAGGAGGTTTTTTAACTCGCTCCAAAGGAAATCCTGAAAATGGAATTCATGCATTACAACTGGAGATGTCCAAAGATCTTTATATGTCTAAAAATGAATTAGATTATGATTTGGAAAAGGCCAAAGAAATAAAAGAGTATCTTTTGAAAACATTTAAAAATTTAATTTCATTTATCCATGGGTGAATTTGTATTTAAAGGCCTCCTTCAAGAAAAAGGATGGATAGAAAATGCCGTTGTCAAAACAAATGATTTTGGGGTGATTACCTCTATTAAAAGTGATCCTGAAAGAAAGGACGGTTGTGACTATGCGATTCCTGGTTTTCAAAATGCACACTCCCATGCTTTTCAATATGCAATGGCAGGATTGGCTGAGCTTCATTCAACATCCAAAACTAAAAATGATTTTTGGTCTTGGCGCAAAATCATGTATGACTTGGCCTTGAATATAACACCAGATCAAATGGAAGATATAGCCACCATGTTATATAAAGAGATGCTGCGTCATGGCTATACTCATGTGGCAGAATTTCACTATTTGCATCACGATTTGAGTGGTGAAAAATACAACAACTGTTCAGAGATGGGAGAGCGAATTATTGCAGCAGCAAAACGAGCAGGTATAAAATTAACTTTGGTTCCTATTTTTTATCAAAATGGAGGGTTTGGTAGAAAAGCAGAGAATGAGCAAAGAAGATTTATTTCAAGTTCTTTTAATGATTATAAGAATCTTGTTGAAGCCTCCATTTCTAGTTCTAAAAACTATGAGCATTCTTCTGTTGCATATGGCATTCATTCTATGAGAGCTGTTTCAGCTGAAAACATCATTAAATTAAGCGAACAAAAAGAAAATGGGGCGCCGTTTCACATACATGTGTCTGAGCAACTAAAGGAGATAGAAGATTCTGTAGCCTTTCTTGGACTTAGGCCTGTTGACTGGCTTTCAGAAAACATTGATTTAAACCCAGATTACCATTTGGTTCATGCCACTCACCTTACTCAAAATGAAATTGAAAGCATTGCTAAATCCCAAGCTAATGTCGTGCTTTGTCCTTCTACTGAAGGCAATCTTGGAGATGGTATTTTCCCGTTAAATGAATTTTTAAGACATGGAGGAAAATGGTCTATAGGTACTGACAGTCATGTCGGACTTAATCCTTTTGAAGAACTTCGTATTTTGGATTACGGCCAGCGATTGATTTCTCATAATAGAAACACTTTTGGAAACAATATAAGTGGCGATAATGGAAACATTGCTATTTCGAGTGCTTTAGTAAATGGTAGAAAAGCAATGGGAATTGAACAAACTCATTATTTCGAGGTTGGAAAGTCCTTTGATGCTCTAATCATTTCAGACCAACACCCATTAATTCAAACGGTGAGTTTAAAAAATTTGACGAATACATTGGTTTATTCATCTGATAATTCAATATATAAGGGAACCATTGTTAATGGAGATTGGAAAATAAAAGATGGGCAACATGCAGATGACAATATACATGCTGATTTTATCCAAACCCTAAATGCTTTAAGAGTAAGATAGCCGAAGCGTCATGAATTTTATTCTTAAAACAAAAGCAATAATATTATCTTTGGATAAATAGTTGTATTCTATTTCCATAAAAGTAAATTATTAAATAAAATGACAGATATCCTTCTCATATTGCTGATAGTTTTGGCCATCATTAATATTGCGCTTCACTTTTTTAAAAAACAAACTGTAGGCTCAGCATCCTCTGAGTTTAAAGCAGTTGAAAATGCCCTTATTAAATTTGATTCAGCTCAAGAAAAAAATGAAAAGTCCATAAAGGATGAATTTCAAAGAAACAGACAAGAAAATGCTTTAGCATCTCAACAAAACAGAGAAGAATTATCCAAAAACATAAAGATTTTTTCTGATAAAAATGATGTAAATAATAAAGACTTAAAAGAATCAATAAGACAGAAATTTGATGATTTTAGTAAAAGCCAATCAGAGCTTAATCAAAAATCAATAGAGAGTCTAAAAGAGATAAAATCAACCATAGAAAAACAACTAAAAGAAATAAGAGAAGACAACACCAAGCAACTAAATGAGATGCGAAAAACAGTTGATGAAAAGCTTCAGACTACTTTAGAAAAAAGAATAGGGGAGTCGTTTAAGTTAGTCAATGATCGTCTTGAACAAGTTCATAAAGGGCTTGGCGAAATGCAAACAATCGCTAGTGGTGTTGGAGATCTTAAAAAAGTTCTTTCAAATGTTAAAACAAGAGGTGTTCTTGGAGAGTATCAACTAGAAAACATTCTAGAGCAATTATTAACGCCAGATCAGTATTCTAAAAATGTAGCCACAAAAAAAGGCAGTCAAGCAAATGTTGAGTTTGCAATAAAACTTCCGGGTAAAGACAGCAATGAAGATGTTTGGCTACCTGTCGACTCTAAATTTCCAATTGAGAATTATAACAGATTGCTCGATTCTTATGAACTAGGCATTAAAGAGGACATTGAAAAATCCCAAAAAGATTTATTAAAAACCATTCAGTCATTTGCAAAAGATATCAATGAAAAATACATTGACCCTCCACATACAACAGATTTTGCCATCATGTTTTTGCCTGTTGAGAGTTTATATGCTGAGGTTCTAAGGCATCCTGGTCTTTTCGAAATTCTTCAAAGAAAATATCGAGTAACAGTCACTGGACCCACAACACTTTCTGCATTGTTAAATAGCCTTCAAATGGGCTTTAGGACATTGGCTGTTCAAAAAAGAAGCAGTGAGGTTTGGAAAATTTTGGAAGCTGTTAAAACAGAATTTGACAAGTTCGCAGATCAACTTGAAAAAGTAGACAAGCAACTTCATACAGCATCGAACTCATTAAACGAACTTAGGCACACAAGAACCAATGTGATGACTCGGAAGTTAAAAGATGTTGGAACAATTGATGCAATTGATGCTCAGGAAGTGCTAGATTTACCAGGCCCAAAAGGAATACAAAATACAGAAGACGATAGTTCTCTTTAATATTCAATTAATTCTTTAACCACATCATTAAGGCGAGATTTTGCCATAAATTGTTTTTCAATTTGTTCAGCAAAAGGTACCGCAGTATCTAGTGATGCAACTCTTTTTACAGGCGCATCTAGCTTTTCAAAACAAAACTCATTTATTAATGCTGCAATTTCAGCGCCAATCCCTCCTGTCATACAAGCTTCATGAAGAACCAGGACTTTTCCGGTTTTTTCAACACTTTTATAAATGGCTTCTTTGTCAAGTGGAAGAAGGGTTTTTAAATCAATAATATCAAATGAAACATCTGTTATTTCTTCAGCTAATTCAAGAGCCCAATGCACCCCCATTCCATAGGTGATAATTGAAATGTCATCGCCGCTTTTTACAGTAGATGCCTTACCTATTTCAAGCGTGTAATAATCATCTGGAATACTATCTTTTACAGATCTATAAAGAAGTTTATGTTCAAAATACAAAACAGGATTTGGATCTTCAATAGAGGCATTTAAAAGACCTTTGGCATCATATGGAGATGATGGATAAACGATTTTTAATCCGGGAGTATGAAAAAACCAAGACTCAATACTTTGTGAGTGAAAAGGTCCTGCTGCTGTTCCTCCACCTGTGGGCATTCGAACAACGACATCTGCTTTTTGGCCCCATCTCCAATGAATTTTTGCTAAATTATTAACAATTTGGTTGAATCCACAAGTAACGAAATCAGAAAATTGCATTTCCATAACAGATTTAATTCCGCTTATAGAAAGGCCAAGTGATGCACCAACTATTGCAGATTCACAAAGGGGGGTGTTTCTTACTCGATCTTTTCCAAATAAATCTACGAAGCCTTCAGTTACTTTGAATGCGCCACCATATTCGGCAATATCTTGACCCATAATAACCATGTCTGGGTATCTTGTCATGGACTCCTTGAGGCTTTCAGAAATGGCATCAATAAATCTTTTTTCAGAAGTGCTTTTAGTTGCAGGAGTTGTTACAGCATTTTCATGCTTACAATACACATCCTCAAGTTCATCATTAATTGATGGTACAATGGCAGTTTCTTTATTTGCCTTGTCAAATGATTCAGTGATTTCTTTTTTCAATTGATCAGTGATTTCATTCTCAAGCTTTTGAGACAGAATTTTTTCGTCTTTTAAAAAGTTAGTGTAGCTGGTAACGGGATCTTTTTCTTTCCACTCGTCTTGTAGTCCTTCAGGGTAGTATTTTGTTCCAGAAGCTTCTTCATGTCCTCTCATCCTAAAGCTCATTAATTCAAGTAAAATAGGAGCTGTATTTTCTTTCTGCTCTTCTTTAGCTTTTCTAATGGCAGAAATTACCTCAAGTATATTATTCCCATCAACTTGCTCTGCTCTCATCCCATATCCAATTCCCTTGTCCACAAAATGTTTAAATCTATATTGTTCATTTGATGGCGTTGAAAGACCCCAACAATTATTTTCAACAACAAATATTACAGGAAGATCCCAAACAGCAGCAACATTTAATGCTTCGTGAAAGTCTCCTTCAGATGCTCCACCATCACCGGTGAAGACAAGGGTGCTTTTTTTGCTTTTCTTTAGTTTTTCTGCTAAACCAATTCCATCTGCAATTCCTAGTTGAGGGCCAAGGTGTGAAATCATGCCAACTATACGGTGTTCCTGGCTTCCAAAATGAAACGAACGATCTCTCCCTTTTGTAAAGCCATTTGCTTTTCCTTGAAACTGAGAAAACAATCTTTGAAGGGGAATGTTTCTAGTTGTAAATACTCCAAGATTTCTGTGCATTGGTAGAATGTACTCATCCTCATCCATTGCATATGTTGAGCCTACAGAAATGCCTTCTTGTCCCCATCCAGAAAACCATTTGCTTATTTTTCCTTGTCTTAGATAAATAAGCATTTTTTCCTCAATTAACCTTGGGAGTAATAGCTTTTTATAGATTTCTAGAAGTTCGCTATCATCAAATTTAGAACGATTAAATTCCATCTTTTTTGTTTATTATTTGTAACACTCAAATATATGCGAGGGTAAAGATATAACTTCATTGGACATGAAAGAAAAAACCATCTATATAAGTTGACTTTAAGCTTCTTTTTTATTGAAATAAATATATTTTAATTTTGCAGATTATATGCAATTAATAGGATCTAATAAAAATATTTTTTTTCCAAGGGTTTTAATACTTGCAATGTGTTCAGGTTGTCTTTATTCTTCTATTTGTTGGCTTGCGTTAAATCGTTTTTTTTGGATTGAAACAGTCCTGGTGATCTTGTCTGTTTTCTACGTTTATACACACTTAATTAATCAAAAGGAGGGTACAGAAGACTCCTTTGTTGTACCGGTAATTGGCCGTGTTATTCAAGTTTTTTTACCTAAAACATATATTGATAGCCTTATTGTTTTGTCGCTGTTGGTCATGCTTTTGTTTTTTATTGCAAATCCAATTTATTGGGTTTTATTAATAGTACTTATTTCTTTTTATTCAATAGATAGCAAAGTATTTCAAATAAGAAAAAAAGCAATTTTAAAGCCCCTCTTTATTTCTTTATGTTGGACTCTAATTCTCTTGGAGCCTATTTTTAGAATCAATTTTGAATTGATAGACTTTAAATTGACAGCTATAGTGGCTCTTCATTTTATTTATTTCTTTATACTTTCTGTAATTGACGACGTTAGGGATATTTCTTTTAAAGAAAAAGAAATTACAACTTTACCTGTCAAATACAATTATCAAAAGCTTCGTTTCTTTTTAACTTCTTTGTTAATTGTTTTTTATTTCTCTTGTTTTATTATTAAGCCAATTGACAATGCTTTATTTGTTAGCATTGATTTTCTCTTGTTTTTATCTCTATTCTTTTTTTTCTTTTTCGCTAAAAGTCTTTCTTCTTCTTATATTTGGCTTGCGGAATTACACATTGGGCTTTTAGGACTAGAATATATATTGTTTCTTTGATTTTGAAGACTATTTAAATTCCGTATTTTAGCTTAATAGTATTGATATGCATAAATGGATTATAGATAAAAAGGAAGAACAGGTATTCTCTGGAGCATTTTTGACTTGGTCAGATGATGTTTTTTTTACTGTGGATTATAATGGAAAAAAGTACAACGGAGAAATTCTTAATTCAGACGTCGAAAGAGGAGTGGCCTCTATTAAGCTAAACCACCGTGTTTTTGATATTTCAAGAGAGCATTCTTTATCAGACTTGATAAGAACAATGGGGCTGGATAAAGTGAAATTAAAAAAGCTCACATATGTAGACGCACCTATGCCTGGAAGGGTTTTAAAGCTATATGCAAAAAAGGGGATTAAAATCTCTGTTGGGGACCCACTTTTATCATTAGAGGCCATGAAAATGGAAAACATTATTAAAGCAGAAGGAGAGGGGGTTGTTGATGAAATCCTTATTAAAGAGGATCAGGTTGTTGATAAAGGAGCGATTTTAATCAGATTTAAATAATCTATTCTGGTCTATACTTAGAAATCGCAGTTCCTTTTTTAGGCAGATAATGAACCCAATCATTAATGTCAATTTCAATTAATAAATATTCACAAGTTCTAAGGTATATATCTGTATTTATTGCAGCTCCTGCAAAATCAGAGATTCCAAAATTATGCCCAATAATTAAAATTTCATCATCAGTATTCTGTTGACGAATTATAATTTTTTCTATTTCTTCACTTGATGCTAAATAAAGACTATCTAGATAATTTGTTTTTTCAATAGAAGTATGATTTTTAATCAACTCAAGCGTTTGTTTTGTTCTTTTTGCCGATGAGCAAATAACAGGAACTCCTTTTATTTGATCTCCCAACCTCTCACCTAATATTTTTGCTTGTTGAATCCCTTTTGCCCTTAATTCACGATCAAAATCACGACCACTTTTTGAATTTTGTTCAGTTTTAGCATGTCTTAAAAGGTGTATTTTTTTCATGGCCTAAAATTTTTATTTGAGTACATATTTACTCTTCTGCCATATCGATAGTTCATTTCCTTAATCACCTTTCCTTTACTATTAAAAAACTGCATTTTTCCGTGTTTTACACCTTTTGCATAATCACCTCTTTGAATTAGCCTCCCTCTTCTGTCAAACGTTTTATAGACGCCATGTAATTTCCCGTTTTTGTAATTACAAATAACAGTAGGGGTTCTTCCTCCAGGGTAATAAGCAAACCATGTCCCATGTTTTACGCCTTTTTTATATTTACCCTCTTCTGTTAATTGAAAGTCTCTGCTAGAATAAGCTTTAAACTCACCATGCTTGACACTTATTTTTTGGGTTCGACCTTTTAAAACAACATCATTTGCTTTAGATTTTTTTCTTATAACTTTCAAGTTTTTAACTTCTTTTAATTGGCCACCTTTATACCATTCCTCCCATTTTTTTACTTTTAATCCTTTTTTGTAGCTGCCTAGGAGTTTTAAATTCCCTTTTGGGTAAAGAGAAGTCCACCTACCATTAAGCTTGCCATTTTTAAAAACACTTGAATTTTTTAACTTTCCATTTTGCCAGTAATTATGCCAAACACCGTTTTCTTTATCATTTTCATAATACCCTTGCATTAATAATTTCCCATTTTCATACCAAGTCTTCCATAAACCGGTTTTTTGATCTTCTTTATAATGACAGACTTTAAATTTCTTTCCATTTCTATAAAAGTATTTCCATTTCCCACTTTTTTTATCATTTGAATAGTTGGCTATGTAAGACAATTCTCCTGAAGTGAACCAATATTTCCATGTGCCATGCATTTTCCCGTTTGAAAAAGAGCCCTCTATGTCTTTTTTTCCATTGTTTTTGTTCCATACCCAAAAACCATCTTTTTCACCATTTATATATTCTCCAGAAACCTTAGCATTGCCATCTTCTAGTAATTCAAAATATTTACCGGTTAAGGTGTCATTTTTATAATGACTTATTTTTTTTTGTTCCCCAGAGTAGTAATAATTAGTCCATGTGCTGTCTTTCATGCCATTGTTATAATAGCCAATAACCAATATTTTTCCTCTTGCAGTATATTCGCGATAAATCCCATTATATATGCCTCTTTTAACAGTAAACTTCTTTTTTATTTTCCCGCTATTGAAAAACTCAATGACATTTCCATTCCCATTTTTAACTATTTGCGTATGTTTATTATCATTAAGCCACATGCTTTTGATAAAGCACTTATTTGGGGTGTAAATTTCTATGGCCTGTTTTTCCCCATTTGGGAAATAGTATCTCCATATGCCAACTTTCTGACCAAGAAAATAATTCCCTTGAATCGTAAGTTTTCCATTGTTTTCCCAATGTTTGTATACGCTGTCTAAAACTCCCATTAAATAATGAGATTCTTCATTTATACTATCATTTTCGTAGTAAACCATTGATTGGCCATGAAGAGAGTCAAGAAAGTAGGTTCTTTTTTCTTTAAGATGTCCTTTTTTGCTGTAATAATACCACTTCCCATGTTTCTTAGTTGTGGTATTTAGTTTGTTTTTGTAATAAGAGCCAACTGAATAAAGACTTCTTTTTTGTTGATCCCAATATGTTTTTTTTCTTTTGCTTAGATTTTCTTTGAGAACTTCTTGACTAAAGGAAAATGAAAATAAGAAAGAAATTAAAATGAAAGAAAGGAGTTTATTCATGTCATGATGCAATTAGAATAATTTAAATAACAAGTAAAGACCAAATACAATAAAAACAATCCCTATTAATTTATTTAAACTCTTTAAGAGTGATTTTGTTACAAGAGGACGAAGGTATTTAGCACCAATGATTTTAAGCAAATCAATAGAGAAAAAAGTAACTAAAATTAAAGAGATAAAAACGACAAGAGTTATTCCACTATTTTCATGGCCTTTGTATGACTGGCTAGTTGCAAGCGTCATAATACTAAACCAATAAAAAATAACCAGTGGATTTGCGAGGTTTAAAACAAACCCCTTAACAAATAGACCAATATATTCTTTTCTATCGGGAACAGATTTTTCATTTTTTTCATCACTAATGGCATTTACCTTTTTAAGCATAGAGTAGATTCCATATGCTATAAAAACACTGCCTCCCAATATGTGTATAATATCAGTGCTTGTACCCGACCCATATTTGATACTAGAAACTTCAGCATAAAAAACGTAAGCAATAAGAATATATAACAGGTCGCTAATTAAAACACCTATGTCTAAAGCAATAGCAGCTTTGATTCCTTTGGTAAGACTCGTTTCTAAAAGCACAAAAAACAAAGGCCCAATCATCAAGCTTAAAACAAACCCAGTGACAATAGCGGTAAGTGTAAATTCTATAAATTCCATGTTAATTGTACAAATATAATGACACCTTTGATATAAAGCTCGTTAATTCTGTTTTCCGAATTTTTAGAAAAAATTATAACATTGTTTATCTAACAAGCTGAATAAAAAATTAATTATATTATTTTTGCCCAACAATTATAGAATTTTAGTTCATGAAAACGCACGTAGCAAACGATAAATTAACCAATTTAATAGAGTTCGTAGAGGAAAAAGGGGTTGATGTAAAGAGTATTATAAAAAGCTTAAAGGAGTTGCGTGAGGCTGCTCTTGCAGAACAAGATCCATTGGTCACTAAAGTTTTGAGGCTTTCATACGAATATTTAGAAGAGAACAAATCTTTTGATGTTGAGGCTCAATATGAGGAAGATGAAGAAGGAAATGAATATCCTGTTGAAATGGAGTCGAAAGATAATTTATTATATCTTTTGAACTTATTAGTTAAAGCAGATCATAAAATCAATAGAGAAGAAATCAAAGATTATCGAACAGCATTAAAGGCTGATTTGTATTAATCTTGAACATAATAACTTCTTTTTCAATATCAATTTAATCAAACAATTCAATCTTTTTGCTGTTATTATTATGTTATTAGATTGTTAAAATTCTTAATTTTTTTTACTTATATTTACTAAGCAGATAATCGTTTGGTCATATCATAAATTAAGATGAGATAAATAGACGTGGAAAAATCCCAGACAATAGATTTAAAAAAAGGACTCAAAACCCACTTTGGGTTTGATAGTTTTAGAGGAGAACAAGAAAAAGTCATCCAAAATGTCTTAAAGAGAAAGAATACTTTCGTTATTATGCCAACTGGAGGTGGTAAATCTATGTGTTACCAACTCCCTGCGCTTTTATTAGATGGAACCGCAATTATTGTATCGCCTCTAATTGCATTAATGAAAAATCAAGTTGATGCAATTAGAAATATTAATGATAATGAGTCAGTGGCTCATTTTTTAAATTCATCTCTTTCAAAAACTGAAATTTCAAGAGTTAAAAGTGATGTGAAATCAGGAAAAACTAAAATGTTATATGTTGCTCCGGAATCATTAACTAAAGTTTCCAATATTGATTTTTTAGTTGAAGTTAAGATCTCTTTTTTCGCAATAGACGAGGCTCATTGTATTTCAGAGTGGGGCCATGATTTTCGTCCTGAATACAGAAGATTGAGGCAGATTTTTGAACAAATATCTAAAGTGCCTATCATTGCTTTAACTGCTACAGCCACACCAAAGGTTCAGTATGATATTCAAAAAAATCTAAGCATGTTAGATGCTGTTGTTTTTAAATCATCATTTAATAGGGATAATTTACATTATGAAATAAGACCTAAAAGAGATGTTCAAAAACAAATAGTTCAATACATAAAAAAGAACCTCGGTAAAAGCGGAATTGTTTATTGTTTAAGTCGAAAAAAGGTTGAGGAATTTGCTGAATTACTTCAAGTAAATGGTATTAATGCGCTTCCATATCATGCCGGTTTAGATTCCGGTACAAGAGCAAGACATCAAGATATGTTTTTGATGGAAGAAATAGATGTAATTGTAGCCACAATAGCATTTGGGATGGGGATAGACAAGCCAGATGTGCGTTTTGTTATTCACCATGACATCCCAAAATCAATTGAAAGTTATTATCAAGAGACTGGAAGGGCAGGAAGAGATGGTGGAGAGGGAAATTGTTTGGCTTTTTACAGCTATAAAGATATCGAGAAATTAGAAAACTTTCTTCAAGGAAAAGCAGTTGCAGAGCAAGAAATAGGGAAGCAACTACTATCTGACATGGTTTCTTATGCTGAAACATCTGTATGTAGAAGAAAGTATATACTTCATTATTTTGGAGAAAATTACGACGACTCAAATTGCAATTCTAAATGTGACAATTGTGAATCGCCAAAAGACCGAATGGAAGGCAAACAATATGTTGAGAAACTTTTAAATGTCATTAATGATTTAAATGAAATGCATAAGGCAAAGCATTATTGTTCTTTTTTATGTGGCAAATCGACTACAGATGTTAAGCAATTCAACCATCAAAACCTAGCTTCATTTGGCTCTGGAAAAGATGATGGAGATGAGTTTTTTTGGAATGCGGTTATTCGTCAATCATGTTTGGCAGGGTTACTCCACAAGGATATTGAGACATATGGTTTGTTGAAAATAACGGAGTCAGGAAGGAACTATATTAAGTCACCTGGGCCATTTTCTTTAATTAAAGAAAGAGATTACACTAGTGAAGAAGAAGCAGGAGACTCTGTAATTAAAATAAGCGGAGGGGGAGCTGCTTTTGATGATGTTTTGTATAAAATGTTAATCGATTTAAGAAAAGAAATTTCTAAAAAAAGAAACATTCCTCCATTCGTTATTTTTCAAGAGCCATCTTTAAAAGACATGTGTTTTCAATACCCAATTTCTATTGAAGAATTAACTAATATTCAGGGTGTTGGAACAGGAAAAGCATCACGTTATGGAAATCCATTTGTTGATTTAATTGCGAATTATGTTTCAGAAAACAATATTGAGCGACCTCAAGATATTACTGTCAAATCTTTGGTGAACAAATCTGGAATGAAAGTTAAACTAATTCAAAATATTGACAGTAAATTACCCCTTGAGGATATCGGTAAATCACAAGGAAAAAGCTTTGAGGAAGTGATTGAAGAACTTGAGGTTATTGTTTCCTCTGGCACAAGAGTTAATATAAATTATCACATTGACAAAATATTAGATGCAGATGATCAAGATGAGATATTTGATTATTTTTCATCAGCTGAATCAGATGAATTAACACTTGCACAAGAAGAGTTTGATGAGTTGTATTCAGAAGAAGAACTTCGTTTGATGAGAATTAAATTCATGAGTGAAATGGCAAACTAATAAATGTTTTGAACATATTATAGGCGTGCCTTAATACCCCCAATAATTTGAAATCCTTGAACTGGATAGTTGTGCCACCTAAGATATCTTTGAGCCGCTGCATTGTTTAGCTGAATAAACCCTGAAATACGTTTATTATATCTATACTCTGCTCCAAGGTTAATGTCAAACAAAGTTCCTAAAGGTTTAACAATTTGTCCATCTTCTATAAACGTAGTTTGATCTTCATTAAATACCAATGCTTTTCGCCCTCCCTGTACAAGAACATCAAGATTAATTAAGAACTTATCAAATAAATTGTAAGACCCTCTAGCTATAAATTCTAATTGCGGTAGATTCCAAGCATAGGTATTGTTTAATAATTCATATGAATAAAAACGTCCAATTCCATCTAATTTTAGTTTTTCAGACATCTGATAAGAAATAGATCCTTCAATTTTAGTCCTTGTTAATGAGTCATAATGTAAGGTGTATTTACTAGGATATTCCTGCGAAACGATATTTGAACTATCTAATGTAAATAGAAGCTTGTCATTTATTCTGCAAAACTCAAAAGAGGTATTAAAACTAATGGAGTTGCTTAATGAGCCTTTTATACCTCCCGATATTGAGTATGGTGTTTTTTCATTTACTAAATGCACTTGAGGAATTACAAATTCATTTACACGTGTTATTTCACGTAGAGATTGTTGCTTGATACCGCCTGTTATACCAACATAAGGAATAAACATATCATTAAATAATGAATACTTGACTTTTATATTAGGAAATACATAAACTTTTGTTTCATTATGAACGTCAACAGAAACATTAAATCCGGCATCAATATTGAATTTCTTATTAAAAAGAGTGGTATTGACATTTGGTTTTAAAGCAATGATCGTATTGTTTAAAACATATCCTGAATCATTTGCTGATATTGATGAGTCTGCTATACCATAAAGAAAGCCATTGTATCTAATATCCAACATTGTGCTAAATGTTTCATTTTTATATTTATACCAAAATTTATTTTTAGCTACTAAATTATTCTCTCCTGCTTTCCAAGCAAATAAACTGTCTTCAAGTGGTTTTTTTGTATTGAATTTATTATAGTTTAATTCAATAGAGTAATTTAAATTTGCACTGTCTTTTTTATGAGATTCAAACTTGCCTGACACCCCAATGTTATTGTACCTCTGAACCAAATCAATGGATTGAATTGTATCTGGAGCTTGAGG
>NZQU01000011.1 GCA_002696025.1 Crocinitomicaceae bacterium | reverse complement strand
TATTGACAAGGGAATAGAAATTCATCAAATAAAATTATTAAAAAAGAAAGGTGGTAAATCTGACTTTAAAAACCAATATAATTTACGCGCCGCTGTCGTTGTTTGTTCCGACACCATCACAGCAGGAAAAAAAGAAGACAAAGCAGGCAAAGAAATCATAAATAAACTAGAGAAATGTGGTGTTGACATACACGATTATCAGATTATAGCTGATGAAGCCTCTCTGATAAAAGAAAAAGCATTGAGCTATGTTAAAGAGAATTTGGATTTAATTGTTTTTACTGGGGGAACAGGTCTTTCTAAGCGCGATGTAACCCCTGAAGCACTAGAGGTTCTTATTCAAAGAAAAATCCCAGGAATGGAAGAGGCTATTAGGGCTTATGGACAAGAAAGAACTCCTTATTCCATGCTGTCTAGAAGTGTTGCTGGCACAATTAATCAAACACTAGTACTTGCCTTGCCTGGCTCTACAAATGGGGCAAAAGAATCCATGGACGCCATCTTTCCATATGCACTTCATGTTTTTGCTATTCTTAAAGGAGCTAGACACAATTAATGCAAACAGAAAACAACATATTAACTGACTCTCACAAAAGAGAACATTCTTATTTAAGAATTTCTCTTATTGAAAGATGCAACCTTCGATGCACGTATTGCATGCCTGAAAATGGTATTGCTTTAAGTCCAAGAAGTCACTTAATGACTTATGAGGAAATCTATCAGATTGCTTCCACCTTTGTAAGAAATGGCGTAACTAAAATAAGGCTAACTGGAGGTGAACCATTAATTAGAAAGGACATTGATGTAATATTAAAAAAATTAGCGAGTTTAAATGTTGAATTATCTATAACTACAAATGCCATTCTAGTTGATCGATTTGTTGACACATTAAAGGAAAACGGAATACGGAATATAAATGCAAGTTTAGACTCTCTTGACTCAGAAAAATTCAAACAAATAACACGAAGGGATAACTTTAAAAAAGTATTTGACAATATTCATTTATTAATTAAAGAGGGATTTCATGTCAAGTTAAATGTCGTTTTAATAAAAGACTTTAACGAAAATGAAATTATTGATTTTATCAATCTAACAAAAGACTGGCCGATCGTTGTTCGTTTTATTGAATTTATGCCTTTTAACGGAAACAAATGGGATGTAAGCAAGCTTGTTTCATACGAATCTATTATGAACAGTGCTTTTAACGAGTTTTCGAAAACAAAAATTATTCGTTTAAAAGATGCACAAAATGATACTTCAAAAAATTATAAGGTAAGCCATTACACGGGCAGCTTTGCTGTTATAAGCACTGTCACAAATCCCTTCTGTGATAGTTGCAATAGACTGCGATTAACAGCTAATGGGCAATTAAAAAACTGTTTATTTTCTTCAGAAGAAAATGATCTTTTAACACAATTAAGAGAAGGAAAATCAATTGAAGGTGTTATTCAAAAATCGGTTCTAATGAAAAAGAAAATCAGAAATGGATTGACTACTAATGAATCTTTTAGCAATAAGAAAAAACATTCTGAAAACCGAAGTATGATTGCTATTGGTGGTTAAGTTATTTTTTAACGCACATGCCGTGTTAAAGTGACTTTTATAAACTTAGATGTTGGTGTATTGCTTTTATCTGCAACACTTCCTATTGGCACCAATACATTGGTTTCTGGAAAATAAGTTGCACAACATTTTGGTGGGATCGGATACTTGACCACTTTAAATTTTTCGGCCAATCTCTCCTCTCCATTAAAGTGACTTTTTATATCTACTATATCAAGGTTTTCAAAACCATACTCAAGCATGTCCCCCTCATTCATAAAAATGACACGTCGCTCATTGTAAACACCTCTATATCGATCATTTAAACCATAAATAGTTGTATTGTATTGGTCATGAGTTCTAATAGTCATCATTAACAATTGCCCCTCCGATAGGTCCAATGGTGTTACAGTATGCGTTGTAAAATTGGCCTTACCTGTTTTAGTTTTTGTAAAATCTCCACTTCTTGCATTGTTGGGTAAATAAAAACCAGATGGGTTTTCCACTCTTTTATTATATGATTTAAATCCAGGTATTACCGCTTCGATTTTATCTCTTATTAATGAATAATCATCTTTAAACTCAAGCCAATTAATTGAATCATTTTTAAATAAAACAGATGAAAGCCTACAAATAAGTTCTGGTTCACTTATAATATGTTTAGAAATTGGCGGCATATTTCCTTTTGATGAATGAACGACACCCATGCTATTTTCAACAGTAACAAATTGATGTCCTGATTTCTGGAAGTCCTGTTCAGACCTGCCTAAAACAGGAAGTATCAATGCTTTCTTACCGTGAATCAAATGGCTTCTGTTGGGCTTGGTTGAAACATGAACAGTTAGATCGCATTTTTTTAAGGCTTCTGCTGTAAATGCAGTATCGGGAGTTGCTGATATAAAATTACCCCCCATACCAATAAATATCTTCGCTTTGTTTTCATGCATGGCTTTAATTGCCTCAACAACATCATAACCATGTTTTGTAGGTGGATTAAAATGAAAAACTTCTTTTAAATTATCAATTAAAAATGCAGGTGGTTTTTCCCAAATCCCCATTGTTCGATCTCCCTGAACATTAGAGTGCCCTCTAACTGGACACGTTCCCGCTCCTTTTTTTGCTATACTTCCCTTTAACAACAATAAATTAACAAGCTCCTGTATATTTGAAACAGCATTTTTTTGCTGAGTTAATCCCATTGCCCAGCAAATAATTATTTTTGATTTTTGTGAAATTAATTCTGCAGCCTCTTTAATTAGAGCCTCATCAACACCACTTTCCTTTACAAGGAAATTAAAATCTTGTTTTTTTATATTTTCTATAAAGAGATCTATTCCTTGTGTTTGACCATTAATAAAATCCCAATCAAATTGTGAGCCTGGGTTTGTTTTTTCTTTTTCATAAATCAAAACCAAAATCGCTTTGATAAGAGCCAAATCACCATTGATCCGAACTGGCAAATATAAATCCGAAAGGTTTGTTCCTTTTCCAATCCACTCTAATGGTTTTTGAGGGTCTTTGAAAGCAATAAGTCCTGCTTCTGGCAAAGGGTTGATACAAATAATTGAGCCCCCATTTTTCTTAGTATTTCTTAATGCTGAAAGCATTCTTGGATGGTTTGTTCCTGGATTTTGTCCAATAACCATAACCAATTCGGCATGATTGAAGTCTTCTAAAGTAACTGATCCCTTTCCTATACCTAAGGTTTCTGACAGTGCTGTTCCACTACTCTCATGACACATATTTGAGCAATCAGGCAAATTATTTGTTCCAAATTTTCTTACCATCAGTTGGTATAAAAATGCAGCCTCATTACTTGTTCTTCCAGAAGTATAAAAAACAGCTTCATCAGGATTTTCTAAGGATTTTAACTCTTTAGCAATTAACAAAAACGCATCATCCCATGAAGTTTCATCATACTTATCAGTCTCAGGATTAAAAACCATTGGATGCGTTAATCTCCCTGATTTTCCTAGATCTAAATCTGACCAATCTAATAAATTAGAAATCGTATACTTTGAAAAAAAATCTGGCCCTGCTTTGGCCTTTGCATATTCCTCAGAAATAGCCTTTGCTCCATTTTCACAATATTCAGAAAGCAAAGCTCTTTTATCATCAGGGTCTGGCCATGCACAACCTGGGCAGTCAAATCCACCCATCTGATTCATGCTTTTTAGAAGCCTTACTCCATTTCCAAGACCTACTTCTTTTTTAATAAAGTTTAAAGAAGATATTATCGCTGGTATACCCGCTGCATAACGTTTTGGATCAGTCAATGATATTTCAGTGAACTTCTTGGGGGGTTGACCAGAATTTTTAAAAGAATCTTTCAAGTTCTAAATTTACAATTTCTCAATTAATTTATATTTTATTTCCATTGCTGGTTTTTGTACGTTGAGGATTGGAGTAGCAAGTAGCACGACTGCTTCTACAAAATGCAAACAGAGTTATGCCCAATTCTTTTGCATAATCAACCGCCAATGAAGATGGGGCAGATACTGCAGCTAGAAAAGGAATTCCAGCTTTAAAACATTTAATTACTATTTCATATGAAATTCGACCACTAACGGTTATAATTTTAGCTTCTTTAAGTTGATTTTCAAAAATTAGCTTTCCTATTACTTTATCTACTGCATTGTGTCTTCCAATGTCCTCCATAGAACACAACATGTTTCCATTTATACAAAATGCAGCTGCAGCATGAGTGCCTCCTGATTGATTAAAATCATGTTGTTGGGTTTGCATCTGTTTGAAAAGTTGATGGATCAAATTAATGTCAATTTTATTTTTATCCTCTATCTTGTTATCTCCTCCATCTATATCTTCTAATGAAGTTTTTCCACAAATACCACAAGAAGAAACAGACAAAAGACTTCTGCTGTTTGAATATGCCAACCCAATCTTTTCCATCGGAATTACAACATTAACTATTGTTTGAGCTTGCAGTTTTTCTTGTTTTTCAAAAGAGAAATCAGGCATAAATTCACGATCATTAATAATCCCCTCTGAATGCAACATCCCCCTTATTAAATTTACATCCTCTCCTGGTGTTCTCATAGATATGGTAAACACCGTGTTATTTATTTTAATCTGTAATGCCTGTTCTTTAGTTAGTGAATCAAGAGTGTTATCAATATCTCCGTCAATAAACTTTAGCCCTTCATAGTTTTTTGTTGCCATATCTTTGAAATCAATGATTGTTAAAACAATCCTGAAATAACGCCATTATTGTCAATGTTTATTTTCTCTGACGCAGGATGTGCAGGCAAACCAGGCATTCGCATCATATCCCCAGTAATTGGAATTAAAAACCCAGCACCTGCCGCGATTTCTATTTCTCGAATTCTTATGGTGAAATTCTCTGGTCTACCAATCAATTTTGGATCATCTGAGAGTGACTTTTGAGTTTTAGCCACACAAATTGGTAAATGATTTAAACCCAAATCTGATATTGTCTTTAAGTTTTTCTTAGCCTTTGAAGAATATTCAACTTGGCTAGCACCATAAATTTTACTTGTAATGGTTTTTATTTTGTCTTCTACAGGTGATTTCCAATCATAAAGAGCTTTGAAATTCGATTCACCTGATTCAACAACTTCAACAACTTGCTTCGCCAAATCAACTGAACCCTTTCCTCCCTTTGCCCATACTTCAGCCAAGGAAACTCTGATGTCATTTTCTTTGGCAAATTGAATAATCGTTTCAATTTCCTCATCTGAATCAGAAACAAACCTATTGATAGAAATGATTGGCACCAAATTAAATTGCCTGATGTTTTCAAGGTGTTTTTCCAAATTAGGAATGCCCTTTTTTAATGCATCAACGTTTTCTGTGGTTAATGATTTTAAATCAGCGCCACCATGGTATTTAAGAGCTCTTATTGTTGTAGTTACAACAACTGCTTTAGGTCTTAAACCTGCACTTTGGCATTTAATGTCTAAAAACTTTTCTGCCCCCAAATCAGCACCAAAACCAGCTTCAGTAACCGTATATTCTGATAGAGTCATTCCCATTTTGGTTGCCAAGACAGAATTTGTTCCTTGGGCAATGTTTGCAAATGGCCCCCCATGAATTATTGCTGGATTTCCTTCTATAGTTTGAACAAGATTTGGCTTAACCGCATCTTTAAGAAGCGCAGCCATTGCTCCCTCTACTTTCAAATCCCTACAATAAATCGGTTCTTTTTTAAATGTATAACCGATAAAAATATTTCCCAATCTTGTCTTTAAGTCAGCCAAATCATTAGACAAGCATAAAATAGCCATTATTTCAGATGCAGCTGTTATGTCAAAACCCGTTTCTCTAGGAACGCCCGATGTAGGCCCACCAAGACCGACAACAATATTTCTAAGCGCACGATCATTCATATCCATAACTCTTTTCCATGTTACTGTTCTAGAGTCAATTCCTAATGAATTTGTTTTTGACTGAATATTATTATCTACAATTGCCGATAGTAAATTATGTGCTTTTTCAATAGCAGAAAAGTCACCTGTGAAATGTAAATTGATATCTTCCATTGGTAAAACTTGAGAGTAACCACCTCCTGTTGCGCCGCCTTTTATACCGAAAACCGGACCTAAAGATGGCTCTCTCAAAACAACAGTTGTTTGCTTGCCTATTTGATTTAACCCTTCCGAAAGACCTATTGACATGGTCGTTTTACCCTCACCTGCAGGTGTTGGGGAAATCGCCGTAACCAAAATAAGATTGCTTTTGCTTGCTTTATCATTGTCAATAATTGACAATGGAAGCTTTGCCTTATTGTGGCCATACATTTCTATTTCTCCTTCATTTAAACCAAGCTTTTCAGCTATGTCCCTAATGTGTTTTAATTCTATGGTTTTTGCAATATCTAAGTCTGTCATTTTAATCTATTTAAAATATATTAAGTTTAAAGATAGTTATCAATTCCTCATCATTTATTAAGCCTTTGTAATAATTTAATTAATACTTTTAAAAGCATGAATTTTCAAATAGACAAAAAACTGCAAGAGGTGATTAATTGCAGTTGGTTTACAATTGATGAAGGCACCTATGCTTACACCAAAGTTACAGAAATTAAAAATGTAAAAAAACACCTGATCATTACTCAAGATAGCGATGAAATAACAGTAGTAACAGATATTAAAAATTTAAAAGATCTTGGGAATTACGAACGAAATGCTGAAGACTGGAAATTAATAAACATTCGGTGTGGCAACCCATTTTATTGCGTTGGTTTTTTAGCTGCCATTTCATCGCAAACAGCTCTAAATGGATTGGACATTACCATGACCTCAACCTATACAAATGATTATATTATGTGTAAGCAAGAGGAACTTAACAAATGTACCAACCTTTTGGTTTCATTGGGGTTTTCACAAAGAGCCAATAGAGATTAATATTGTTTTTTAAACTCCGCATTTACAAGGCCTCTGTAAAGGAATTGATCTTATCTTGAAGAGAATTTAACAGCTCTTTATCAAGAATGCCATATTTTTCATCAAAATTTTTACCGAATGAAGGAACACTAAATGCCAAAACAATATTCTTATTGCCATGATTAATTCTTTTGTATGCACTTTCTAAAACATCAGCAGCTCCTCTTGGGCCAGGAGATGTGGAAAGTAGCAACATTGGCTTTGAACACCAAACATCTCTATCTATTACTGAAATCCAATCAAAAATATTTTTAAATGCTGCGGTGTATGACCCATTGTATTCTGCAAAAGAAATAATAATCCCATCTGACTTTCTTAAACTATCCTTAAATTCATGTGCCAATTCAGGAATGCCATATTGATTTTGAATGTCTTCACTATAAATCGGCATAACATAGTCATTTAAATCTAAAACGCTAATGTTAGCATCCTTAACCAATCCCCCCGCATATATAGCAAGTTTTTTATTGATTGAATTAATACTGTTACTAGCTCCAAAAACAACAATATTTTTCATATTAATTATCTAAAGTTAAAATTAAGTCATCTGTATTTACCATTGACCCCTCTTTTAATATAATCTTTTTGACTTTAGAATCACAAATAGCGGTAACACTTGTTTCCATTTTCATAGCTTCTATTATAAACAAGGGTTCGTTTTTCTTTACCTCTTGACCTGTTTTAACCAAAACCTTACTAAGAAGTCCCTGAAGAGGCGCTCCAATTTCATTTTCATTATTAGCATCTGCTTTTGCATTCATTACTTTTTCTACTGCAAGGTTTTTATCCTGAATTTCAACATTTCTAGTCTGTCCATTTACTTTAAAAAAGACTGTTCTAAAGCCTTCCTCATTTGGAGATCCCACACTTAAAAGCTTAACAATTATTGCTTTTCCAGGTGCTATTTCAAAAACAGTTTCTTCATGTTCTTTTAAACCATATAAAAAGTTCTTTGTTGGAATTTGACTCACATCATCATATTTTAGATGCATTTGGTACGAATCCTCCCATACCTTTGGATAAAGCTTCCAACTTAAGAAATCAGTCATGACCAACTCTCGTCCAAACCCTTTTTGAAATTTTTTCACAAACTGTTCAAATTCTATCTCAAAATCAACAGGCTTTAGATGAGCATTTGGTCTATTAGTATATGCTTTTTGATTTTTCAATATTGTTTTTTGAAGTTTTTTAGGAAAGCCGCCAACAGGCTGCCCAAGATCTCCTCTAAAAAAACTTTGAACTGACTCAGGAAAACTAATGCTGTCTCCCCTTTCAACTACATCCTCAATGGTTAAATTATTAGCAACAAGATATTGAGCCATATCACCTACAACCTTACTACTTGGTGTTACCTTTACAATATTTCCAAACAAATTATTTACCTCTGCATACTTTGTTTTTATTTCATCAAATTTATCCCCTAACCCTAAGGCAATCGCTTGGGGCTTTAAATTGCTATATTGCCCCCCTGGTATTTCATGCTTATAAACCTCAGCAGTTCCTGCTTTTAATCCACTCTCAAAAGGATAATAGTACTCCCTTACTGTTTCCCAGTAATTACTAAATTCATTTAGACTTTGAGTGTTATATGGGTTTTCTCTTTTGTTGTATTTCATCATTTCAACAATAGAATTGAAGCTAGGTTGAGAAGTAAGACCACTAAGACCGCTCAATGCAACATCAACCACATCAACTCCAGCCTCAATAGCTTTCAAATAAGTGGCTGATTGAATAGATGAAGTGTCATGAGTGTGAAGATGTATTGGCAAGTTTGTTTCTGACCTTAATCCCTCTATTAATTCTTTTGCTGCATATGGCTTAAGTAAACCCGCCATATCTTTGATTGCTATAATATGGGCTCCAGCATTTTCGATATCCTTAGCCATTGATAAATAATAATCCATATTATATTTTGTGTTTTTAGGATCTAAAATATCCCCCGTATAACACAAACAAACCTCAGCAAGACCCCCTGTTTTTTTTCTAACAGTATCAATGCTAAACTCCATTGATTTCATCCAGTTCATGGAGTCAAAAATCCTAAATACATCAACCCCTGTTTCCCATGATTTTTCTATAAATTTTTCAATTAAATTATCTGGGTAAGCCGTATAACCAACAGCATTGCTTCCTCTCAACAACATTTGAAGTAAAACATTTGGCATTGCCTTTCTTAGCTCTGCTAATCTTTTCCATGGGTTTTCATATAAAAACCTCATACAAACATCAAATGTTGCTCCTCCCCATACCTCCATACTAAATGTTTGTGGATGAGTTTTTGCAAATGCTTCTGCAACTGCCAACATATCTTTTGATCTCACTCTAGTCGCCAATAAACTTTGATGGGCATCTCGCATAGTGGTGTCAGTAAAATGAATTTTCTTCTCATTTCTTAACCATTTAGAAAAACCTTCTGGGCCCAATTCCGTTAGCAAGTCTTTAGTTCCTTTAGAATAGGATGCATATTTATCATAAGAAGGAACTATTGGGGTTTCAAATCTTTTTAAAGGATCAATAAACTTGACATCTGGATTTCCGTTAACAACAACGTCTCCTAAAAAAGTAACCGCTTTTGTCGCCCTATCAAGTTGAGTCCTAAGTTTAAAAAGTGAGGGGGTTTTTTGAATAAAATTAACCGTCACCTTTCCTTCTACAAACTTTGGGTGCCTAATTAAATTTAATAAAAATGGCATATTTGTTTTTACTCCCCTTATTCTAAATTCACGAAGAGCTCTGTCCATTTTTCTACAGGCCCCATCTAATGTTCTGCTTTTGGCACTAACTTTTACCAACATAGAGTCAAAAAAGGGACTTACAGTAACTCCTTGATATAAACTACCTGCATCCAGTCGAATTCCAAATCCAACTGCGCTTCTATATGTAGTTATTGTTCCATAATCTGGTTGAAAATTATTTTCAGGATCTTCAGTAGTTATTCTACACTGCATCGCAAATCCATTTAATTTTATGGATTCTTGATTTGGGATTTTAATTTGCTGATCACTTAACTTGTATCCGCCCGCTATAAATATTTGTGTTTTTATGAGGTCAATGCCAGTAACCATTTCAGTTACTGTATGCTCAACCTGTATTCTAGGATTGACCTCTATAAAATAAATAGACCCGTCTTTATCAACTAAAAACTCAACAGTTCCAACATTATTATATTTAACCTCTTCTGCTATTGCTAATGCATATTGAAAAAGTTTCTCTCTAATTGATTCGGAAACTCCCAAAGATGGGGCAACCTCTATTACTTTTTGAAATCTTCTTTGAACAGAGCAATCTCTTTCATACAAATGCACAATATTCCCATGTCTATCACCGGCAATTTGAACCTCTATATGTTTTGGTTCTTCAACATACTTTTCTAAAAAAACAGTGTCATCACCAAATGCATTCTTTGCTTCTCTTCTTGCTTCGTCAAAAGCAATGTCTAAATCTTCTGATTTATACAAAATCCTCATCCCTCTTCCACCACCACCTGACGCTGCTTTTAGCATAATTGGATAGCCTATTCTAATCGCCTCTTCCTTTGCTATTTTTAATGAGCTAACCTTTTTCTTATTGCTTTCGATAATTGGAACGCCACAAGATACAGCAACTTTTTTTGCGCTGATCTTATCGCCAAGTTTATCCATAATATCCGGATCTGGACCTATAAATACAATCCCATTTTCTTTACATTTTCTTGCGAATTCTGCGTTTTCACTTAAGAATCCATATCCAGGGTGAATGGCATCTACCTTTTTTTGAATCGCAAGATGAATAATCGCATCAATATCCAAGTATGGCTTTAATGGCTCATTATCCCCCCCAACTTGATAGCTTTCATCTGCTTTGTACCTATGCTGACTATACCTATCTTCATAGGTGTAAATACCGACTGTTTTTAAATTCAACTCTACACAGGCTCTAAAAATACGGATAGCAATTTCTCCTCTATTGGCTATAAGAACTTTATTTATTTTCATTTAATTACATCTTTAATTTGGGGGTTAAATCAACTAATTTCAAATATATAATTTACAATCCATGCGATAAGTTTAAATATTGTAGTTTGCTTGTTTTTTAGGAATTATTATCAAATAAATATTCTTATGAATTAAAAACAAGGCATTATTGTAATTTTGCACCACTATAATTTTAATGAAAACAATATTTAAAAAATATAAATATTACATTCTTCTTCACTTAATTATATTTATGTGGGGGTTTACAGGAATATTAGGTAAACTTATTCATCTTGATGCCATCGTAATTGTATGGTTTAGAGTATGGATTGCTTTTCTTTTCCTTGGAGCATTTATGATTTTTACAAAAAGAAGCCTATTAATCAATTCTTCAAAAATGATTATAAAGCTCATTATTGTTGGACTATTTGTTGGATTACACTGGATGTCTTTTTTTAAAGCCATTCAGCTATCTACTGCCTCTTTAGGCATTTTGTGCCTTGCAACAACAACATTACACGTAACTTGGCTTGAGCCAATAATCATGAAAAGAAAGTTTTCTTGGACTGAATTTTTTCTTGGCCTGCTTATTATTTTGGGTATTTATTTTATATCTAGCGATTTCAATCCTCAACAATATGAAGCATTAATATACGGTTTGATTTCCGCTTTATTGGCCGCTTTATTTGCAGTTTACAACGCTCAAATGGCAGAGGAAATAAGCACTTCTATTATTACATTTTATGAAATGCTTGCTGCCTTTATTTTTATAAGCTTCATCTTTCTCATACAAGGTGAACTTAATGCAGAATTATTTAACATGACCATTAGTGACCTTTTATGGCTTCTATTCTTAGGTATAGCGTGCACATCTATTGCCTTTCTTGTTACAATAGAAATCGTTAAAATTTTAGGGACATTTACAGTCTCATTAAGTATTAATTTAGAGCCTGTTTACACAATGGTATTGGCTGTCGTAATTTTATCAGAACACCAACTTCTGAACTCACGGTTTTATATAGGCTCTTTTGTCATTGTTTTAGTGGTTATTCTCAATGCATGGATAAAAAATATTCAAAAAAGAAAAGCTATAAAATTAAATAAGTTATCTTAATTTTGATGTGTGAAAATAACAAATGAAATAATTGATCATATTTCTCATTTAGCTCGCTTAGAGTTTAATGGCACTGACAAAGAAAATATTAAAGCCGATATGGAAAAGATAATTTCTTTCATGGACCAACTCAAAAAAGTTAAAACTGATGAAGTTGAACCATTGGTTTCTGTATCTGAAAACAAAAATATTTTACGAGAAGACAAGGCTGTTAAAACTATTGACAAATCTGATGCTTTTGCCAATGCCCCTAAAAAAGACTCCGATTATTTTAGAATTCCAAAAGTTTTAAAGAAATAACTATTTCTTTTTTCTCTTCTTTTTAAACTTGCGATCATTAACAAAAAAATACCTTAAAGAAACATAAAGTGTATTTGTGTTATTAAAGTCATTTGCCCTTGTTAAAAAACAATAGCCTGTATGAATATGAAATCTCAAAATTTTATATCCAATATTTGGTGAGAATCCAAATCTTGCTTCATCAAAATCAGACCTAAAAGAAATTGTGCTACCCAATGTGAGTCCAAAAACTTTTTCTTTATGCCAAAAGCCCAGATCATATCCCAAAACATTTTCAAACAGGTTGTAATTAAATCCTGTGAAAAGAGCATTGGAGGATGAGTTCTTAAGTTTTATTTTTTTCCATTGCCTTTCAAAACCAAACTCAACGACAGAATAACTTCCTTTTTGAATTCCAATATAAGAACCTGTTTTTACAACATGAATAGGGTTAGTTTGCTTAGAAGATAAATTTAAATCGTTTATTTGAGCTTCAAATATTGATGGGTAAAATAAATACATACAGATTAAAACTGTACTAATCTTTTTTAAGGATATTGTATACTTCATCTGTACTGTTTTCTACGAAGGGAAGCATTGTTCTTGACATATCACCAACAATAAAATACAAGCTTGAGTCGTCCCTTGTTTCTAATGGAATAATTGAAGTAAAAGTATTTGAGCCATTTCTGGGCGTTCCTATTAATAAAAACAAAGAACCCAAAAGAAAAATAGAACTTAATATGTAAAGAACTGAGCCCAAAACTCTATTTAAAATAGATAATTGTATGATTTTTAAAGCCTTGCTAATTAACTTGCCAACAAACCAAAAACTAACATATACCAATAAAAATATCAATACAAAGGCGAGAGTAATTAAAAAATATGAATTATTTGTATAATTATTTTTTAGGTGTTCAGCTACTACTTCTGAGAAATTTAAACCTAAGTAAATCCCTAAAACTGAGCCGCAAATAAGCGCTATACCAGAGACAAATCCACGTTTGTAGCCCCAAAATGCAGCCAAAGAAAAAATAACCAAAATAACGATGTCTAACCAATTCATAACATTAGATATTAGCTGTTTATACGTTAAAAATAATTTTCTGTTTCAAAAAGATCTTTACAGGCCTAGTAAAACCCTTATGTCTTCTTCTCCAGGAAGCATTTTAATTGGGTCTTCTAACAACTCTTTAATGTTCACTAGAAATCCTACAGACTCTTTTCCGTCAATTATTCTATGATCATAGGATAATGCAACAAACATAATTGGTCTTATTGCAAGCTCCCCATTAATTGCCACTGGTCTTTCAACTATATTGTGCATTCCAAGAATTGCTGATTGTGGAGGATTAATTATTGGTGTTGAAAGCATTGATCCGAAAACACCTCCATTTGTTATTGTAAAAGTCCCTCCCGACATTTCATCTGGAGTAATCTTACCGTCTCTCGCTTTTATGGCAAGCCTTTTAATTTCTGCTTCAATTTGATTAAGTGTCATTTCATCAGCATTTCTAACAATTGGAACCATTAAACCTTTTGGAGAAGAAACAGCTATTCCAATGTCGGCATATTCATGCATTAACATGCTTTTTCCATCAATTTGAGCATTAACAGCCGGGAATAATTCCAATGATTGAGTTACAGCTTTTGTAAAAAATGACATAAAGCCCAGTCCAACTCCATGTTTTTCTTTAAACTCCTCCTTATATTGTTTTCTGATATCCATTATTGGCTTCATATCAACCTCATTAAATGTTGTCAACATTGCCATCTCATTTTTTACCGAAACCAATCTCTCAGCAATTTTTCTTCGCAAAAGACTCATTTTTTGCTTAGATTGACCTGGCTTTAAAGGCTTTTCTTTAGGCTTAGAGCTTGATGTATTTAAAGCGCTTATTGCATCATCTTTTGTAATTCTTCCGGCCTTTCCAGTACCTTCAATTTTATTAGAATCCAATTGATTTTCAGCAATAATTTTTGACGCCGCAGGAGAAGGTGTTCCAGTAGCATAGTTTGTCTCTTCTTTTGAGGGTGCACTTGGGACTTGAATATCATCTGTTGAATCTGAGCTATTCTCTACAGGCTTTTCAGATCCTTCTGGTGCCTTTGCAGAAGTATCAATTAAGCACACAACTTGTCCTACCGCAACTGTGTCTCCATCTTCAGCCTTCAATGTTATAATGCCACTTTCTTCGGCAGGCAACTCAAGTGTTGCTTTATCAGAATCAACTTCGGCAATTGTTTGGTCTTTATGTACATACTCTCCATCTTCAACAAGCCAAGACGCTATTTCAACCTCTGATATTGATTCACCCGGACTAGGGACTTTCATTTCTAATATAGACATCTTATAATTTTTTACTTATTTACTTTTACGTTTGCATATCTAAACAACTCATCAAATAATTTCTCCAACCTTCTTTCGTGAAGTTTTTTTGACCCTGCCGCTGATGCCGCAGTTGCTGGTCTAGTGATTCCAATTAAAGAAGATTGCTTAAGATTAGTTGCCATATAACTCCATGCGCCCATGTTTGCGGGTTCTTCTTGGGCCCATAACACACGAATCGCATTAGGATATTTTTTAAACACTTTATTTAGCTGAAGCTCTGGCAATGGATATAACTGTTCCAATCTTATAAAAGCCATATTATCTACTTCATTCTGAATGGCTTTAGATTTCATTTCATAATAAAACTTCCCACTGCATAAAACCAAAGTGTCTACAATTTCAGGATTTGCCGAAACATCATCAATCACCTCTTTAAAAGTACCTGAGTCCATTTCTTCAAGTTTTGAAGTGGCGTCTGGATGCCTAAGCAACATCTTTGGTGTAAAAACAACCAAAGGCTTTCTAAAATCTCTTTTCATTTGACGTCTCAACAAATGGAAATGATTCGCTGGTGTGGAAGTATTTACAATCTGCATATTCAGGTCAGCGCACTGCTGTAAAAAACGCTCCATTCTAGCACTAGAATGCTCCGCGCCTTGCCCCTCATAACCATGAGGTAAAAGTAATACCAAACCACTTTGTGTTGACCACTTGTCTTCACCAGAGGAAATAAACTGATCAATCATGATTTGTGCTCCATTAAAGAAATCTCCAAATTGAGCTTCCCAAATTGTTAAACCATTGGGCGTAGCAAGGGAATATCCATATTCAAAACCAAGGACACCATATTCTGATAAAAGAGAATTGTAAATTGAAAAAACTCCTTGTTTTTCTCCAATACTATTTAAGGTATATATTTTTTCTTCAGAATCTTCTGTTACAACAACGGCATGTCTATGTGAAAATGTGCCTCTTTCAACATCTTGTCCAGAAATTCTAATATTTACACCTTCCTTTAATAAAGAAGCATAAGCAAGCATTTCAGCAGAACCCCAATCCAAACTGTTTTTTTGAAATGATTCCAATCGATCCTTAAATATCTTTAAAGTTTTCCTAAAATACTTTTTTCCTTCCGGTAATTCTGAAAGTTTTTCACCGAGCAATAACAAGTCTTTTTTTGCAACTCCTGTCTTAGGTGAAAAATGAAAATCTTCTTTATTAGCGTGTCTAAAACCATCCCAAGTTGATTGTAAAAAATCATGAACCAGCGCTTTGTCTTGGTCTTTTGATTTAGAGTATTCATCTTCTAAATAAATATTATATTCATCCACCATCTTTTGAGCTTTCTCTCTGCTTATCAAGCCCTCTTTCTCTAATTGTCTAAAATAAATATCCCTTGGGTTTGGATGTTTTGAAATTAAACTATATAATTTCGGTTGGGTGAATTTTGGCTCGTCACCTTCATTATGACCATATTTTCTGTAGCATAACAAATCAACAAATACATCACTTTTGAATGTTTGACGATATTCCATCGCGAATTCAATCGCACTTATAACAGCCTCAACATCATCTCCGTTAACATGAAAAACAGGAGATAAAGTTGTTTTTGCAACATCTGTACAATAAGTTGAAGACCTCCCATCAAGATAGTTGGTCGTAAATCCAACTTGATTATTAACAACAATATGAACGCTACCTCCAGTTTTATAGCCGTTTAATTGTGCCATTTGAATGATCTCATAAACAACTCCTTGACCAGCAATTGCAGCATCTCCATGAATGATTACAGGACAAACTTTGGTTTCATCTTTATACTCATGATCTATTTTTGCTCTTGCTATTCCTTGTACAACTGGATCAACCGCCTCTAAATGAGAAGGATTTGGAGCTAATGTTATTCCTAATTCTTTGTTGTTTTTTAATTTAACAGTAGAAGAGAACCCCTGATGATACTTTACATCTCCATCAAAAGTCTGATCAAAATCAAATTCTTTTCCATCAAATTCCGAAAAAATATCTCTCGGATTTTTTTCAAAAATATTTGTCAGAGTATTCAACCTTCCCCTGTGGGCCATTCCCATTACAAAATATTCCACACCCAATGAAGACCCTTTTTCAATTAGAGCATCTAGTCCTGGTATTAGACTTTCTCCTCCTTCAACGGAAAACCTTTTTTGACCAACAAATTTTTTACCTAAAAAGCTTTCAAATTGAGATGCCTTATTAAGTTTTTCATAAATATCTAACTTTCTTTCTTTATCAAAAGCAGCTCTTTGATGGCTGTCTATTTTTTCTTTAAACCAATTAAGTCTTTCAGGGTTTCTAAGATACATATACTCAATCCCTATAGATTGACAATATGTACTGTTTAAATGAGTAATTATACTTCGTAAGCTTGCCGCACCTAGTCCAACCTCTTCCCCTGCTTGAAATATTAAATCTAAATCAGACTCAGATAAACCAAAGTTTTCTAGATCTAGAGATGGAGAATACTTCCTTCTATCTCTAACCGGATTTGTTTTGGTAAACAAATGTCCTCTTGTTCGGTATCCCTGAATTAGATTAATTACCTGAAACTCTTTTATGTAGTTTTCAGGGATCTCTCCGTTTTCTTCATAATTTGTTTTTGCAAAATCAAATCCTTGAAAGAACTTTTGCCAACCAGCGTCAACATTATCAGGATTCTTTAAGTATTCCTTATAAAGATATTCTATTGCATTTGGGTCTGCATTCCCTATAAATGATAAATCGTCCATTTAAAGTGTGATTCTTTATTTAAATAACAAAGTTATGTTTTTCTTGAACAGATTGAACTTTTTTTTCAAAAAACAACTGAAAACAGAAAGTGTTTCCTCCTAAAACAATAACCAAAATAGAAATATATCGTAATAAAATAACAAATAATGCTTATTTAAAACTATTTAATTGTCATGCAAATTACTTTTATCTATATTATTTTATGCTTGGTTTTTGTGCTTTCTATATTCACATTTGTAAGTGGAAAGTCCGATATTAAAAGAGTAAATGGGGTGTTTTTATCAATCGCCGCAACTCTTATTTTAATCGACCAATTTCAAGAAGATGAAAGACTTTTTAAACTTCAAGTATTATTAATCTCATTTGTATTATTACACTTCTTTTTATCCCGAACTGAATTTTTTAAAAAATTACATTTTGGCTTTATAGGTGTTGCTTTAACATCACTTTTTTTTCTTCTTATTGGACCTGATGTTTTTCATTACAATGATTTTGACATTTCATTTAATTCTTGGAATGTTTGGATTTTGCCCTTCATTGGTGCTGGAATATGGTATGCTTGTGATTTTGTTGCCACACTCTTCTCCCAATTTGTAGGTTTTGAAACTAGAAATTCCTTGGAACAAGTTAATTTGCTTTTCTTTTTTGCTCTTTCATTGTTTATTGGATCTTTTTTAGCTGCCAGTTTTGGTGTTTATGTAATTGGAATAAGTGCATTGGCATCAAGTTTTTATAGAAAAGAAGAAACCTCAAATATTGCATTTTCCTTTCTATTGATATCCACCCTTCCATTTTTTTCGAAAATGATCGGCATGCAATCTGTTGACTTGTTGGTTGCTAAAAACGTTGAGGGTCTTTGCCTAGGCATTGCAGGTGTATGGTTTTTACAAATTCTATCTAAATCCAAGGCCAACGCTGTTATTTTTTCTTTAATTGGATTTTTTTTCCACCTTATTCTATCCATACTTTTAATTCTTGCTTTTACACAAAAAGCTGGCTTTGGAGGAGTCGATGCTTATATGGCATTTATAATAGGAACAGCCATTGGATTTGTTTCATTTTATGACTTCGCGTTAACTCATGTTGTTTTTTCTTCATCTCTTTTAATTGGAATGGCTTTTGGACCTATGATAATTAACAAAGAACTCATTGAACAAAAAGAAGTGATTCTTCAAAATTCAAATGCCAAATCAAATGTAAAAAGCTTGCCTTTGGAAGATATCGTTGGATCCTACAAAATTGACCCCTATAAATCTAGCGTTCTATTTAAACTTGGTAATACTGGAGACATTACTGAGGGATGTATCACATCTTTATCTGGTGACATTGTTATCAACAAAGATATTGCATTGTCTTCTTTTAATGTGGTTATACCTGTTGACAGCCTAACCACATTTAACAGCATGAGAGATGAATCTTTAATGGAAAAAAATTATTTTTTCAGATCCAAGTTTCCCAAAATGAGATACTTAGTTCGATCTATTAAAAAAGAAATGGATTACTATCTACTAAATGGGAATTTCACAATGATTGGCGTTAGTAAGCCTCTGCCTGTTCAAATGAAATTTATAGAAACAAAGACAACGGATGGGATTCAAAGACATATTCTTGTTGGCAAAGCCAAAATTGATAGAACTAAATTTGGAATGACACCCGATTCGAAAGAAGGAAATATTGTAGATTTTGAATTTAGAGTTGAAATTACTGAGATATAGTTTATTTTTATTCCATTGAATCTCATATAATATATTACTTGATGTTGCAATGGATTTTTTAAAAACCCCCATTTCTTATCTAAAAGGAGTCGGCCCACAAAGAGCCTCCTTACTTAATAAAGAGCTTGGAATCATTACTTTTAATGATCTTTTGTTTCATTTCCCATTTAGATACATTGATCGCTCTAATTACCACCTAATAAAAAACGTTAGAACAATTGATGAGCCACTTCAGCTTAAGGGCAAAATTGTTCATATCAAAGAAGTTGGAGCTAGGAGACAAAAAAGGCTAATTGCTTTATTTGAAGATGAATCAGGTCAAATTGAACTACAATGGTTTAGGGGTGTTAGCTGGATCAAATCATCCCTAAAAATCAACACCACTTACCAGGTCTATGGCAAAGGAAAACTATATGGAAAATCTTGGAACATTCCGCATCCAGAAATCAGCGAGTGGGATGAGGCAAAAAAGCAGAACAATCTTCAACCTGTTTATTCAACAACTGAAAAACTAAACAATTCAGGCCTACATTCTAAAGGAATTGAAAAATTAATGTCTCAATTTTTTTCTCAATGGAATGATAATCCTAAAGAGAACTTACCGTTAAACCTATTAAATGAAAATAATTTAGTTGGCATTAAAAAAGCATTAACTGATATTCATTTTCCTAAAAATAAATCTGATTCAATTAAGGCGCGAGTTAGGCTAAAATTCGAAGAACTATTTTTTCTTCAACTTGAACTTTTACTTAGAAAAGAGATTGGAAAAAAGAAAAGCAAGGGCCTTGTTTTTTCTCATATTGGAGATTATTTCAACTCTTTTTATAGCAATCACATTCCTTTTGAACTGACAGGTGCACAAAAAAAAGTTGTGAAAGAAATAAGAAAAGATTTTTTAAGTGGTCAACAAATGAACAGGCTGTTACAGGGCGATGTAGGAAGTGGGAAAACCCTTGTTGCTATTTTGAGTATGTTAATTTGTATTGACAATGGCTATCAAGCAACACTAATAGCGCCAACAGAAATTCTGGCAAATCAACATTTTGAAACAATTAATGCTCTTTTAGGAAAAATAAACCTCTCTGTATTTCTATTAACTGGCTCGTCAAAAAAAAGCGAGCGTAAAGTAATCAGTGAAAACCTATTAAATGGTGGTGCAAATATCTTAATAGGAACACATGCAATATTAGAAGACTCTGTGGTTTTTAAAAAATTAGGGCTTGTTGTTATTGATGAACAACATAGGTTTGGGGTGGCTCAAAGAGCAAAAATGTGGGCGAAAGGAAACCCATCACCTCATATTTTAGTGATGACAGCAACTCCTATACCCAGAACTCTAGCCATGACTTTTTATGGCGACTTAGATGTTTCTGTAATTGATGAGTTGCCTCCTGGAAGAAAGCCTATTTCAACCATACACAGATTCGATTCTCATCGATTAAAGCTTTTTTCCTTTATTAAAGAAGAGGTTAAAAGAGGAAGACAGGTTTACATTGTTTATCCATTAATACAAGAGTCGGAAAAGCTTGATTTCAACAACCTTATGGATGGATATGAATCAATCTCAAGAGCATTCCCGTTGCCTGAATTCAAAGTGAGTATTGTTCATGGTCAGATGAAAGCAGATGATAAGCAAATGGAAATGAATCGATTTGTAAAAGGTGAAACCAATATTATGGTTGCCACAACTGTTATTGAAGTTGGTGTTAATGTCCCCAATGCAAGTATTATGGTTATCGAAAGCGCCGAGAGATTTGGCCTTTCTCAACTACATCAACTAAGAGGAAGAGTTGGTCGTGGATCTGACAAATCATACTGCATACTGATGACAGGTAATAAACTAACAAAGGATGCTAAGCTAAGAATGGAAACCATGACAAATACAAATGATGGATTTGAAGTTGCTGAAGTTGATTTAAAACTGAGAGGTGCTGGAGACCTAATGGGGACAAAACAAAGTGGCTTATTAGATCTTAAAATTGCTGATTTATCTAAGGATGGTCAAATACTGATGCTTGCTAGAAAATCAGCCATTGAAATTCTTTCTTCAGATCCACTGTTGGAAGAAAATAAAAACTTACTATTAAGAAATAAAATGATTGAAATTTTGAAAAACAAACCCAATTGGGGTAAAATATCTTAATTAAAGATCATCAGAAAAAACATCCTCTAAAGAATTGTTATCTGAATCTGAAAACTCTTCCCTAGTCACGGTTCTTAAAATATTCGTTTTAATAACTGTAAGTCTTATTTCTGATCGAATAGAGCCGTCTTCAACTTTATATGCTTTTGCTACTGGCGTGCCAAGAATCTCCACCAATGTTCCTTTCTTTAAAAAATCTAATATCTTAAGATTTGCCCCTTCCTGCTTCCAGATAGTGCAATTAACCCAAGTGGTTTTTGTTTTTGATTGCCCCGTTCTTTTGTCTTTCCAATTTTGATTATGAGCAACAGGAAAATTAATTGCAACAACTTGCCCCTCAAGATTTCTAACCATTGCATCTTTTCCTAAATTACCTATAAGTCTTGTCTCAAAAACAGTCGCCATTGTTATATAAATTATACCTTAATTGTCTAATATAATAAATTTAGTTGTGAATGAATATATAGGCATTACAACATATGATTAAATTTGAATGATAAACAATCGCATATTTTGAAAATTGCACTTATAGAATTTGGGGAGTCACATGATGAATGTCTTTTGAGTCAAGCAAAGGCCCTTTATGGCAATGATCTCAAAGTTTATTTATATTGTTCAGCATCTTTATGGGAAAGAAACCCTGCCATTCAAAAATATATAATTGAGCATATTGAGATTAAAAACGACAGCTCTTGGAGAAGTCAAATTAATTTGGCTTTGTTTTTAAGAAAAACCCTTTTAAAAAATAAGATAAACAAGTTGATTTTTAATACCGCACAGGGCGCTCTAGTTAGAAACCTTTGTCTCATTTCTCCAAAAAAAATTGAGATAATAGGCATATTACACACTATTAAAAAATTAAAAAACAGTTTTACTCAAAAAATAATCAGTTTAAAAATTAAAAAATATTTGGTTTTAAATCAGTCGCTTTTAAACAACCTTAAAACGTCTTCTAAAATAAACATTGGCGTTTTCTATCCTCTTGAATATTCTTTAGGAAAGCAAACTCTTTTAAAAGAAAAAAATAAAACATGGATTGTCATTCCCGGTGAGGTACAGCAAAGAAGAAAAGACTTACTTGGAAGCGTTGAAATGATGAAAGAGGCATGTCAAAAAAACAAAAACTTGCTTTTTATATTTCTTGGAAGAAATGATCCTAATTGGCAAGAAACTAAAAAATTTATTGCTTTATTAAATAAGGAGAATATTTACAATAATTGCATGTTTTTTAACGAGTTTATTGATAATGATTTATTTATGTCTTTCGTCCAAAAAGCAGATTTTTTATGGCCGATGGTTCACCCAAACACAGAAAGTGCTAACGAATATTTTGTAAATCAAATTTCAGGAACCATCAATCTCTCTTTCTCATTAAAAATCCCCCTATTAATTCACCAAGATTATTCTTCATGGGAAGATTTTAATTCTTCAGGTATTTTGTACACAAAATCTAATTTCTCAAGCAAATTAAATTCTGGGGTTGAACAAAGAGATTTCATCATAAATAAAATGAAAAATTGCTCTAACTTCTCAAAAGACAAACAACTTTCAAAGTATTTAAATTTCATTAAATCATCAGATTAACAAGTAAAGCAATAACTTTACACTATGCTATTTAAAGATGTTATTGGCCAAAGAGACTTAAAACAAAGCCTTATCAATCAGGTTAAGAGAGGTAAAATACCTCATGCTCAACTATTTAATGGTCAAAGTGGATATGGCGCATTGCCCCTTGCTATTGCATTTGTTCAATATCTTTTTTGCGTTAACAAACAAGAAAATGACAGCTGTGGCACTTGTCCTTCTTGTAAAAAAATGCAAGAACTTCAGCACCCCGACTTACACTTTGCGTTTCCAATGGTTCAGGGTATTAGTCATGTATCAAATACTCATCTTGAACCATGGAGAGAGATCATTAAGGAAAACCCCTACTTTGATTTGTATTCATGGATACAAAAAATTGACACCAAAGAACGAAAACCGATAATAGGGGTTCATGAAAGCAAAGAAATTATTAAGAAACTAAACTTAAAATCATTTGAAGGCGGGTATAAAGTGATGCTTATGTGGCAAATTGAACAAATGAATATGGATTGTTCTAATAAGCTATTAAAGATACTAGAAGAGCCACAAGACAAAACCCTCTTTATTTTGATTAGTTCATCACTAGATGCAATTCTACCAACTATTTTATCTCGAACTCATGTTTTTAATATTCCAAGAATTGAACATAATGAGTTGTCTTCATATCTTTCTTCTGAATTTAACATGAGTGAAGAAGAAGCAAGCACAAATGCTTCTTTTTCTGAAGGAAATCT
>NZQU01000010.1 GCA_002696025.1 Crocinitomicaceae bacterium | reverse complement strand
CCTCATTTAACCATTATAGGGCACATTACAAATGAAAGTGAAGGCATGTACATTGTCGATAAAAATGATTCTGCAATTGCAATTAAAGCCCAGGGGTGGAAACATTTTTCATAGAAACCAATATTTAACGATCTAGTTTTGATTTATAGTATTATTATCAGTATTCATAGCATTGAATGAATTAAGAAACAAAACCCATTAAACTATCGTATATCAAAAAGGATTATCATTATATTTGATGTCTCTGATAACTAATTATTATGAAAAAAACAGCAACTATATTTTTTTTATTGGCTTTTGTCTTGTGTTTTACTTCTTGTAACAAATATGCTGAAGGCCCAAAGATATCCTTGGTAACTAGGAAAAACAGATTGTGTAATGACTGGGAACTTTATAGCTACACTATAAATGGAACCGAAGAAATTCAAGATAATCAAGTGTCAAAACTATCCATTGAAAAAGATGGGACTTATTCAACTGCCGATATTACAGAAAGTCTTGGACAATTACAGTCAAGTCATACTTATGGTGTTTGGGAATTTAAAGAAAGCAAAGGAATTATTTCAATGACAAGAGATACTTTAAACATCCCGGTTGATTGGGAAATTAGAGAGTTAAGAAGTAAGTATATAACATTAAAAAGAGTTCTCAGCAACAATACTTACATAAAAAGGTACAGAGCGAATTAAAAAAACTTAATCTAATTCATCAATAGTTTCCTCAATAAATTTTGGAGATTCATTTTCCTCTATTCTTTTCATTTTACATGCTCCATCAAACTGAGCACCTTCCTCAATAGATAATCTTACGGTTTCAATATTTCCAATAATTTTAGAAGTAGATTTAAGGGAAAGTAGATTTTCAACTAAAATAGTACCCTCCACACTTCCTTCAATTTCAGCGTCTATACAAATGACATCACCAGTGATTTTGCCTGTTTCACCAATAATTACAGTTGATGAACAAGAAATGTTTCCTTTAACATGCCCTTGAATAAATAATAAGGAGTCAGACTTAATGTCTCCTGTAATTTCTGTTCCTAATATTATATTATTTTTTTGCTCCATGTTGCTTTGTGTTGAGTTAGCTGTTTTATTTCGTAGCATTTTTAATAAGTTTCATCATAAAATTCTTCGTACTCTGTTATGTCTTTTCTTTTAAGAAGAATCTGAAGATTACCCTTTGAAATTAAGAAAATATTTGCACTTCTGTATTTTGATAAATACTGTTTGTTTTTTTTGAATGCTAGAATATATTCTTTTCCTTTTGCAGAAGTTTTAAATTTCTTGAGAAGAAGAAGGTCTCTTTTTTCATCTAAAACCAATGCTGTTGTTTTGATTTTCCATTTTTTAAATATGTTTTTGTTGAAGGAAGACACCTTAATTTTTGCATCATCACCTTTTAGTTTGTTTTCGAGTATGATAAGGCCATATATTTCAGAACTTTCATCATTTATGTAAGGTCTTTTCTTTCCAACAAATGGTTCGTTTTTAGAGTATCCTTTTTCAATAATTCCAATCATTTCTGCAGCTCTATTGCTTTCTTCAGAATCTGGACATTGCTCAATAATGTAATTAAGATCTGGTATAAGACTTTTTTTATTAGCTGTAATTTGAGCTTTTGAAGTGACTTTTAATAATAAATATTTTCCTTTAAATGAGAGTAGGGTGTCGTTTGTCAATATATTTTCAATTGTATTGATGACAAGGTTGTAATTGTTTTTGTTGTATTCATTAACAAGGTTTAAATATTTTTCTCTTGCCTTCTTCTCTAATGATTGTCTTTTTAAATAAAAGTCTGGATTAATTAAATAGGATGCGTAGTCAGAATGTGGGTAATTATCTAAAATGTGGTTTTTATGTTTTTTATAATATCCACTGTTTTTATTCTTTATTTTGTAAAGTTGGAATGAAGCCCTTAAATCTAAAGGATGGATTAATTTTTTATCCAAAATTTTATTGAATAAATCACTTGCCAACTGAATTTCATTTAGTTGGTCTTTATAAATAACAGCAGCATCAAAACATGCTCTTAAAAGATTTTCAATTGAGCTATCCATTGCTGCTTGAGTTAAAGGAATATCTCTTAATAATTTCTCAACATTAAGAGAGTCTACTTCTTCTGCAGTTTCTTCAATCGTATCCATTTCCTCTTCTTCTCCATCAATTATGTTAATGGTTTGCATTTTTTCACTTCTTCTCCAATCATCTTCATTTTCTCTAGAGCCCCACATTTTTCTATAATCAACTAGTCCTTCTTTTTTGGCTTTTGGATTGTGGAAATACCATTTGTTTCCAGAAAATGCATTTTGAGACTCATTGTTTTGTTGAATTTGCTGAAGAGCAATCAGTTTTTGTGCCTCCATTTCTTTTCTTTCGGCTTCTCTCTTTTTAATTTGTTCAACTACATTTTCAAGAAAATCGATTCGTTCTTTTTCATCCATCATGGCAATCATTTGAACACTATCCTCAAAAGTTATAATTTCAACTGCTTTAACTAGTTTGTCAAGTTTAATTGCTTTGTTTTTAATCGCGTCACCATTTGGGTAGTTTTCTGGCATGAAATTAGCGCAAGAGTCATAATATTTTTGAGCAGGTACATATTGTTTGTTGCTATAGCTTAAGTCTCCAAGTTTTTCATAAGCCATAGATTTTTGTCTTTTATTTGAAGTAGAATAAAATGCAGATTTGGTCAAATAAATAATGGCTTTTTTTTCATTTCCACTTTTTAATTCACTTGCACTTAATGCATAGTATATTTGATCCAAAAACGGTGCGTTTTTGGAGTCTTTCAGCATTTTACGCAGTTCCTTTTTAATGTCTTCTCCCCCTTCAGAAAAGGCTCTTCTTAATCTTGCATTAAAGTGCATTTCAAACGGGGCTGGATATTTTAAGCACATTTTATAATTTTTGCTAGCTTTATCAAACGCACCTACTTGTTCAGATAATTGGCCAATAACAAAATGAATGCGAGCTTTTTCCTTTCTCTTTCTTGTTGCTTCAAGAGTTTTTTCTAAATGAGTTATTGTTTTTTTAAAGTCTTTCTTTTTAAGAAATAAAAGCGCTTTTGTTTTTTCTAATTCAGGGATTAATTTCTTAGGAAATAAAGCAGGTTCCTTTTTCTTGCTGCTTTTCTTTTTACTACGTTTGCTCCTTTTTTTCTTTTTCTTCTTCTTTTGAGACTTTTTTTTCTCAGCTTCTTCTTTTTGATTGGCAATGATAAGATCTAATGACCTTAATTTAAGATGAGCATCGGTATAAAATCCTTCTTCGATGTTAATTTTAGCCTCCCAGATAGCAGCATGATAATTTGATTCATCATTTGAATAAAATTTTTCAACATATTCAAAGTTTCTTAATGCAGCATCATAATCCTTTTTATAATAGTTGGCTATAGCTATAGTGATGAAGTTTTCATCTATCCAAGTATTGTGTTCAACTTTCTTGTAAGATCTTCTGATGCTAGGCATGCTATGGTCTTGAATTACTTTCTTACATTTTACAATAGCAGTATCTAAAGAGGGTAGAAGGCTCTCAACTTCCTTTAAATTGGGATTTCTTTCAATGGGAATTAATGAATAGTAGTCTTCTTTATAACTTTTCCTATATCCGTTTAATGATTGATTGATTAGTTCATTTGCATTAAAATATCCATTGTATCTTGCTGTAGTGCTATGATATGCCCTATTTAAAAATGCATTTTTATCGGTCGAACAAGATCCAAGGCAAAAGATCAAGGTAAAGAATGTAAAAAACTTAAGCAATTTCATGGTTTTATAATAACAGAAATAATAGATTATTATTGTTTTAGATTATTGAATTAAGCAATATTTGTGAATACAAATTGAATATCGTCATCTTCTTCTATTTTATCTAAAAGTTTTTCGATTTCATCCAATTGTTCATCAGTAAAATTAACTGGACTTGAAGGATACCTTTGAAGGTTTGATTTAATTATTGATATGTTTAGTTTTTCTATTCCAGTTGTTAGATTTCCAAAAGAGGTGTAATCACCATAAACAAATACTTTATCGTCAATAATTTCAATGGATTCACATCCATAGTCTATTAATTCCAATTCCAATTCTTCTGGATCATTTATCTCTGATAATTCGATTTCAAAAACACTTTTTCTGTTAAACATATATTCAAGGGATCCATTTGGAACAAGACCACCACCACTTTTATTAAAATAAGACTTGACATTTGCAACTGTTCTTGTTGGGTTGTCAGTTGCGCACTCAACAAAAACAAGAACACCATGCGGTCCTTTACCTTCATAATTGATTTCTGAATATTGAGAAATGTCTTTTTGTTCTGCTCTTTTAATAGCAGCCTCAATATTATCTTTGGGCATGTTTTCAGCTTTCGCATTTTGAATAGCTGTTCGCAATTTCGCATTTGTATCAGGATCACTACCGCTTTCTTTAGCTGCTAATGTGATTGCTTTTCCAAGTTTTGGAAATACTCGAGACATTTTATCCCACCTTTTTTCTTTAGCTGCCCTTCTATATTCAAATGCTCGTCCCATAATTTTATTTAAACAAAAATAATGAAATCATTAGAATAATTTAGATGGTTTAGACAGTGAGTCCAAAAGAACAGAAAAGCTTCCAAAGGCTCTGTTTTCATATATAGAATCTAATGTGAACTTAATATCGTTTGATTTATACTCAAACATTAATTCATTATCATTTTTCTCTATTGTTTGAGGATAATTATCTCCAGAATAAAAAAGAAGATAATTGTCTATTTTTTTTATTTTAAGTGGGGGAGAGAATAGGAAGTAATAGATATTATTTTTCTCTTTTCTAAGTAATCCTTTTTTTAACAATAGACCAATTAGGCGATTTTTATTTTTATTTAATGAAATTAATATGGAAAAAGCAGGCACTTTTTTGTAGTTTATCTTAGTTATTTCCTGTGTATTAAAATTATCATCAATAACGGTTTCTATATATTTCTCCTTTACAGTTGTTTGTCCACCTTTAACAAAACATAAATCACCATCCCATGCTTCAAGAAATGTATTTACAGGAAAGTTTATCTTTTTTGTATACCGTCTAATAACCTCAAGTAATTCCTCATCAATATTTTCTCTAAATTTTGAAATATCAAGATGAATATTTGTATAAAATTCGGTTTTTTTATTTTGTTTTATTGATAGCCCTTCCTTTTTAATCTTCAAGTTTATCGGGTCATTACGTCCTATGTTGGCTTTCAACATAAAATTTGATGAATCAAATTGATGTGAGAGTATAAGCTCATTAAAGCCAATAGATTCTACATTTGTTGATTTATTTGATAGTATAAAATATTCATTCGTTTTTTCGTGCTTATCTAAAAATGATTTCCAAGATTGGTATATTTTTTCGTTCTTTTTATTAATTACCCGTTTAATTATTTTGCTAGGAGTTGTTCCGAGATAAAAAAGGATAAAGCTTTCATCATAATACAGGTGAATTTTAGACTTAGGGTTGTATAATACTTTGGTTTTTGAAATAATGGTGTCTCTAAAAGGAAATATCTTACATATCCTTTCAACACCGGCCTTCATTTTTTTTAGATCACTAACTTGAGCTATTAGTCCCCAATCAACTTCGTTTTCTCCAAAAATATAAACAGGATTTTGAATGTTAACACCTATGTTTTTTGCTTGTCCCAAAATAAAATCGGGGGCAAATAGATCCCTGTATTTAAAGTCAATTTCTTTAAGATTTAATTGTATTTCTTTAGCAAAACGTAAGATGTCTATTTTGCCCTTATAATTTGTGTTTGGGAGTCGGTCAATTAAATCACATGTATTTGATGGCTTCTTGTAAAAAGGATTGTTAAATAAATAGATGGTTAGGATTGTTCCTATAAAAGCAATAAATAATATTTTTTTTACCACTGTTTTATTTAGAAAATAGGTATACAGCGTTAATTAAATCTAAAATATGTTTTCCTTCAGTATCTAGACTATTGTCAAAATTATAACTAAGAGTCATGTTAGATTTGTTTTTTGAAGTTTTAGCAGTTGAAATTTCAACCATTCCCGACCCTTTTTTAATTGATGTAATAAAATCCATTGCTTCATCTTCAAATAATCCTAAAGGAATTTGATCAATTGCTTTATTAAAGTCAGCTTTCATATACATCGCGCCTCCTTTTTTAGCTTTTTTAAGTTCTTTTTTAGAAATAGATTCATCACCATAACCTTCTTGATGATACTTAGCAATTTTTTCATCATTTGTAATAAAGAAGATGTCATTTTTATGAAAATAGAAAACGGAAGCACCATTCATTATCCCATCTTTAACTTCCCAATAATTTCCAGATTTGCTTTTGGTTTGTTTAAGCATCGGTTGCACTTTGCTAATGCTTGTAAATACTTTGTTTATAATTTCTTCATTTGATGATGAAATACCCATGGTGAATAAGGGCATGTCTTTTTCAACTTCAACAGGTACTTCAGTATATTCAAATGTCTCTTCATCATATGTGAATTCAATGTTTTTAGATAAAACTTTTTTGGTTCCATTAAAAGTAGCAAATACACTTCCTTGAAATGTATTAAACAATGCATCTTTATCTATGAATTCATTTAAAATATCATACATCATAACTGCTGCTGTTACTTTAGAGTTGTTTTCTTTTCTAAGTATAGGCATTAATATTTCTGATGCTTTTTCATATGCTGCCTGAAGATTTATTTTGTAAATGAAAAATGCGGGACAATTTTGATGGATATAATTGCCTAATTTTTTGTGCATTTTAGTGTCATTTAATTCTGAATATATAGAGCCCATATCTTCACTGTAAGAGGTTGAGATCTTAAATTTCAAGTTACCATCAATCATTACAAGATCTCCAATAGTTTTGTTATTGGAATATAGTTCCTCCATGTTATCCATGATTTTACCTAAAGTTCTATTTCCTCCCCAAAGAAGAGTGCTCCATGCGCTAGTTATGTTTCTTGAATTGTCAAAATAAAATGTTCCTTTGGTGTCATGACTAATTTGTTTTTTAAAATCCTCATCAGTTGTGATTAAAGAAATATTGTTTTTTATTAAATCATCAAGAACCTTTTTTTCAAATTTTTGATGAAGAGCCAATTGCACACTGTCTCTAATTTCCCAATAGGTTTTCTCATGATTAACTTCAGAAAGCGCAGTAATTTCTTCCATTAATTCTTTGCTAGGTTCTACGTCATGAATTACAGTGTCTTCTGTTTCGAAAACCAATTCTTCAGTTGCAGCTTCAGTCATTTCCTCGGTCCATTCCTCAGTAACAACAGCCTCCATTTCATCATATTGCCAATGGTGAACACCTCTTATTTCGTAATCTATAGAGTCAGCTATTGTGTTTACCATTTCTTCGTTTACTTCTAATCTTATTAATAATGCGGTATTGTTTTTTATAAATAACTTATTAAAATATGATGCATATAAATCATAACCTTCATATGGGCTTTCTACTTTTTGAAAGTCATCAAAT
>NZQU01000009.1 GCA_002696025.1 Crocinitomicaceae bacterium | reverse complement strand
ATTGTGATGCCGCAAAAGCAGACTTATCAAAATCTTTTCTTTCGTCAATCTTAGAGTTCACTTTAAGCCCTTGAGCTCTTGCAACCGCTGGCATAAGTTGAAAGGCACCATAAGCGCCCACTACAGATTTCTTAAGTTGTGCAGGACTTTCAATTAATAATATCGCTTGAGCATACCAAGGGTCAACATTGTTTTTTTCAAAAGCTGATACTCCTGGAGCTAAAGATGGATACACTTGTTTAAATAAATAAAACTCGCTTTTTCCAGATGTTACGTATACATATTCATTTGATGGCAAATTAAATTCTTTTTTAAAGGATTCTCGTTTTTCAGTTTTTTCAGTTTTTGAAAGTAAATTCCATTCTTCAGATGGAATCATTTTTAAAACCTTTCTATTAGAAGCACAATTGACCAAGCAAGAATCTGGAGACAAATGCATGATTCGCTTCCAAAATATTATTTGAGGAAGTTGATCCCAACCGTCATCATACAAAGATTCCATATTCATTATTTCAGAATTTTGACTTTCATTAATTACAACAATTTTTTCATCATCCCAGGTGTTAAAAGGTTGTGAATTAAAAGATTCAACAAAAAAAACAATGAAAAAGAATAAAAATTTAAAAGCAAAAAAGTTCATAAATAACGATTACGTATATAATATTAATAATTTTCAAATTGGTTACAATAAAGCAAATAAATTGCAATTAACTTAAGACAACTCTTCTTTAACAATCACAGATATTGTTTTTCCATCTGCCATTCCACCAATTTTGGAACTTAACAAGCCCATAACCTTACCCATATCCTGCATCCCCTGAGCATCAACCTCTGAAATCGCCAACTTAACATGCTCATGTATTTCGTCAGTTGTAAGTTGTTTGGGTAGATATTTTTCAATAACCAATGCTTGAACTCTTTCCTCTTCTGCTAAATCGTCTCTACCTTGCTTGGTGTATATTTCTATTGTTTCTATCCTTTGCTTGTGAAGCTTTTTAGAAATCTTAAGCACTATGTCATCTGTAACTTTTGAATCTGAAGCTGAAGTTGCCTCTAACAAAAGCTTAGACTTAATATCTCGTAAAGCAGATAAGGTTGTCTTATCTTTTGCAAGCATTGCATTTTTAATATCTGCATTAATTTGATCAAATAAAGTCATATCAATCTACATTATCGTGTAAAAAACTATTTCTTCCTAATTTAGGTTTGCCATCTTCGTCTTCACCTAATTCAAATTGACCAACATTATTTTCCTCACTGGCCTTAGAATCATCTAACTTGATGTTTCTCCTAACATAAGCAGGTTCATTTTCGAATTCCTGAATTCCTTCTGCTCTTTTTAATCTAGAAGTGAATTCTTTGATTTTATCAAATCTAGATTGTATTCTTTTTTTATTCTCTTCTGAAGTTTGTTTTGGGGACCTGTAACCTTCGGGAGTCATTGGCTTGGTATCTTTAAGCTCAAATCGAATTGTGTCATCAGATGAATTTGATTTTTCTAGATCTAAGTCATTGTTGACTTGATTGTCTATATTTTCATTTTCTAATAGATCATCACTAAAATGTTCATCATTATTTTGATCTCCTAAGGTTAATGTCACTTTTTCCTCCGGCTCATCTTCAGTTACTTCATCTACAGGAGGAAGTTCAATTCCGACTTCATTTTCAACATTAATTTCGCTAATAGTAAACTCAGGAATTATTTCATCTGTGGGAGAATCAACAGGCTCATTAAGAGGGCTTGTAATTTCTTTTTTATCCGACTTCTCCAATGGAACCATTATTGTTTTAGGCGGTCTTTCTAAGTCCGTAAATGGATTAGAATCAAACCCGGTAGCAATTAATGTTAAATTGATATTATCTCCAAGCTTATCATCCTTAGCATGGCCAAAAATAACTTCTGTTTCAGCCCCTGCAGCGTGCTCAATATGATCTGTAATAGTTTGGATTTCAGACATGGTCAATTCCTTATCACCTGAAGTGATGTTTAAGAGCACATATTTTGCCCCATTGATATCATTGTCATTTAGTAATGGTGAGCTGAGCGCATACTTAACTGCCTCTGCCGCTCTATTATCTCCTGACACTGATGAACTTCCCATGATCGCCTGACCACTATTAGTCATTACAGTTTTAACATCGTTAAAATCGACATTAATATAACCAGTTAACGAAATTAATTCAGCAATGCCCTTTGCAGCTACAGTCAGAACATTATCTGCTTTTGCAAAAGATTGTGACAATGGTAAATCAGTATCTATTTCAAATAATTTTTGATTATTGATAACCAAAAGAGTATCTACATTTTGCCTCATTTTTTCAAGGCCTTCCTCAGCTTGTCTTCTTCTTTTCTTCCCTTCAAATTGAAATGGGACCGTTACTATTCCAACGGTTAAAATACCAAGATCTTTAGCAATTTGAGCAATAACGGGTGCAGCACCTGTTCCAGTTCCGCCTCCTAAACCAGCAGTTATAAAAACCATATTAGTATCATGGCTCAACAAATCTCTTATATCCTCAATGTTTTCATTGGCAGCTTCCATACCAACTTGAGGAATTGATCCAGCGCCTCTACCTTGAGTAGATGCGGTGCCCAATTGAATTTTAATTGGAACAGGAGAAATATCGAGTGATTGTCTATCTGTATTGCAAACAATAAAATCAACACCTACAATTCCTTGGTTATACATGTGATTTACGGCATTGCTACCTCCTCCACCTACTCCAATAACTTTAATGACAGCACTTGTGTCTTTTGGTAAATCAAATTCCATAATCTATTTTTTTTTATCTTCTACTTCAAAAAATGTTTGTGCCATAGCACCGCTTTTTTTAAAAAACTCAGCAAAGAAACTTCCTTTTCCATCTCCTTCCCCAACTCCTGGATTAACTTCGCCTCCGGGAGCCACTGAATTTTCACCTGCTTTTTGTTCTATTGATTCAAACCCCTTTAAAACAAGCCCTATTCCTGTTGAATACATTGGACTTGCATATACATCTATCTCATTCGTACTTGCAAGATGTTCTGTAGGCAAACCAATTCTTGCATCTAAACCTGTTTTATATTCAAACAATTGTGTAAGATGCTTTAATTGAGAGCCACCACCAGTAATTACAATTCCAACGCCTAATTTATTTTCATAACCAGAATTAACAATTTCATAATAAATTGAATCAATGATTTCAGAAACTCTTGCCTCAATAATATGAGCTAAGTTCTGTTGTTTAATTTCTTTTGGAGATTTTCCTTTAAATGCAGGTATGCCAATAACTACATTTGACTTGCTTTCTGAAGCAATCGCCGAGCCATATTGCTTTTTTAATTCTTCAGCAAACTTTTCTAAAATCTGACACCCTTCTTTAACATCTTTGGTAATGATGTCTCCTCCAAAAGGGATAACAGCTGTATGACGAATAATCCCTTCATAAAATATTGCCAAATCAGTAGTTCCTCCACCGATATCAACAAGCACAACACCACCTTCTTTTTCTTCATCACTCAATACAGATTCTGAAGATGCAATGGGTTCTAAAATAATATCTTTAACCTCTAAACCTGCTTTTTCAACACATTTATTGATATTTTTAACCGCCTGAACATTTCCACAAATAATATGACATTGAGCCTCAAGCTTAACACCAGGAACGCCAATAGGATCTTTAATCCCATGTGTTCCATCAACAATATATTCTTGTGGTAAAACAGTTATTATTTTTTGGCCTGGCTGCATCACCAAACAATTAACATCTTCTATTAATCTATCAACATCACCCTGTCTAATCTCATCTTCATCTGCATTTGAACGAGTAATTCCACCCCTATGTTGAAGACTTTTGATATGTTGACCTGCAATTCCTACATAAACTGATGCAATGGTTAATTCACCTTCAACTCTTTCTTGAGCTTCAGCGACTGCTTTTTTAATGGCTTCAACAGTTTTGTCAATATTTTGAACTTCGCCTCTAACAACACCAAGAGATTCACACTTGCCCATAGAAATAACTTCAATTTTTCCATGTTCATTTTTAGAACCAACGAAACATGCAATCTTTGTTGTTCCTATATCTAATCCAACTATTACTGTTTTTTCCATTTATTACTTTTTTTACACACTATTTGACCATCGTATTTAAGTATAATTTCACTATACTTATCCCAACCCTCATATGACATAGCGTTGTTATAAAATATTTTCAACCTCTCAAACTTGTCTTTAACCTCATTTTCGCTAGCTGCAGAACCAAATTGAACCAATTGATCACCAATTATGGGAATCAATACAAATTCACTCTTTTCATTAACAAATATCTGACCTATTAGAGCTTGAAAGAACGCATCATTACAAACATAATTTGAAATTCGATATATATCATCAATAATATGTTTACTTTTCAATGATTCATTGTTAATAATATTTGGCACCCCAGGAGTCTTATAAGAATCTTTTATATTTCCACTGAACAACAATACTCGTGCAGTATGAGAAGTAATTCCATTTATTATAAAACCTTCTTTATCAAGATAAAAACTCTCTTTGTTTACATTAAACACCCTAGCAATAGGAGATCTAAGTTCTACTTCGATTTGCCATGTGCCCCCTTGAACAGAGAAAACTCTACAATCTTTAACCTCACTCATACCTTTAATAAAAGACTCTGTTTCTTGAATATTAAAGTCGCCTTTTTTTTGATTACTAAAGACTAATTTCTTTAACAAAAGCCTATTGTAAATCTCCTTTTTTGTTAAAAAAGCATTTTCACCATCTACGTGAATAATTATTTTAGGAATAGATAAAATGGTATTATTATGAGATTTATCAACCACAAATACAAGAATAACTATTCCAATTATAGATAAAAAAGCTGCAGATATCTTAATCCATTTGATCATAAGGTTGAACTATTTTTTAATAAAACATTTTTCAAAGTAGAAACCAATAAATTTATATCCCCAGCTCCGACTGTTAATACAACACCCTTATCAATACCATCAAAAAATTCAACAACATTTTCAAGAGGTAAAATACGTTTATCATCTATATTAATTTGATCAAGCAATGCATTACTGTTAATTCCCTGTATCGCCTCCTCTCTGGCAGGATATATAGGCAATAATGTAAGATCATCGACTCGGGACAATTGATTTGCAAAGAAGCCCATGAAATCTCTAGTTCTTGAATATAAATGAGGTTGAAAAATCATATAAATTTTCCAATTTGGGTAGATTAATTTTATTGAATCAATTAAAACATTTAATTCACTTGGATGGTGTGCATAATCATCTATGTATACCATATTGGAGGACCTTATGATATACTCAAATCTTCTTTTGACACCTAAAAAAGTTCTAATTCCATAAGCAATTCTTTCAAATTCCATACCCAATTCAGAAAGCAATGCCACACAAGACAATGCATTTTCAGCATTATGAATTCCAGGCAAACCTATTTCTAAAATCTCAACTTTTTTATTGGGCATCAACACTTTCATATAAAACTTTGAATCAACAACATGAAGGTCATATCCATAGTAGTCAGCTAGTTTATTTTCTATACTATAGCTAACCATTCGAGAACTTGAATTCAATCCAATTCCATATTTTACAACACAAACCCCAGACTTATCTATTAATTCAACATATTCCTGAAATCCGTTAAAAAAATCATTTTCTCCAGAATAAATATCCAAATGATCTGGATCAACAGATGTAATAATTGAGCAATATGGTTTTAATTTTAAAAAGGAACGATCATATTCATCAGCCTCTATAACAGTATATTCACTTTGATTATCATAAATATAATTTGAATTATAATTTGTGCTAATTCCACCTAAAAAAGCATTGCACTTCCAAGTTGATTGATTTAAAATATGAGCCAACAAAGTTGATGTGGTTGTTTTTCCATGTGTCCCTGCAACACATAAGCCTTTGGAAAATTGGGTTACATCACCCAAAACCTCAGATCTTTTCAAAACACGATACCCTTTTTCCCTAAAATACGCCAATTCATTATTCAAATTTGAAACTGCCGGGGTATAAACAACGACTGTATGGTTCTTATCAAGAAAAATTTCGGGAACCTCTCTTATATCGTCGATATGATGCAACCAACACCCCTCATTTTTTAGATTCTCAGTTAATTTAGTAGAAACCTTGTCATAACCCCCAACATTATTTTTGTTTTTTAAAAAATATCTAGCTAAAGCAGACATACCAATACCCCCTATTCCAATAAAATAGTAATTTAAAACGTTTTGAGGGTGCTTTTGACTCATTTATTTCTTAATATTATCTTCACACACATCAACTATTCTTTTTGCAGAATCGACAATAGCTAAAGCTGATATCTGAGAGCTTATTTTTCTTGTTAATTCTTCATTATTGATTAATTCAATACAAGCATCCACCAACTTGTGTTTTGCCTCCTTGTCTTTGACCAAAATAGCCGCTCCATTTTCTACCAACTCCAAAGCATTTTTTGTCTGATGATCATCTGTCACATTTGGAGAGGGCACAAGTATAACTGGCTTTCCTATGATACACAATTCTGAAACAGAAATCGCGCCTGCTCTTGAAACAATTAAATCAGCCACACTATAAGCATAATCCATTTTACTTATAAATTGATGAAGAAAAATATTTTCATTTTTATGATGGTTCAATTCTCGACTCATTGGACTATGATAAAGCTTACCACATTGCCAAAGAACCTGAACATTCGGAATGTTTAGCTTATTTAAATTATTTTTAATAGATAGATTAAGTGATTTAGCACCTAAAGACCCTCCTATAACTAAAATTGTCTTTTTATTTGGGTCTAATTTAAAATGCTCATAGGCCTCTGATTTTGAAAAAGCTTGATTAATTATATTATCTCGCACAGGGTTGCCGGTCAAAACCAACTTTTCTTTTGGGAAATAATTAGAGGTGGATTTATAAGCAACACAAATAGCACTTGCACCTTTTGCCAACATTCGATTGGTTTTACCTGGAAAAGAGTTTTGCTCCTGAATAAGTGTTGGAACTCTCATTAAATTTGCCATTTTTAAAGTTGGGCCACTTGCATATCCACCAACACCAATAACCAACTGAGGCTTAAAATTCTTAATTATCTTTCTAGCTTTTAACAAGCTTTTCAATATTTTAATAGGTAACAAAAAGTTTGAAAATGATAATTTTCTTTTAAAACCAGCTATTGGCAGGCCTTTAATTTTATATCCGGCCAATGGCACCTTTTCCATCTCCATCTTTCCTTGTGCACCTACAAATAATATCTTTGACTTGGGGTTTCGGCGTTTAATTTCATCTGCAATTGAAATTGCTGGAAATATATGACCACCTGTTCCGCCTCCTGAAATAATAACCCTATTAATTGCCATGTATTTTTAAAATTTATTAATGTCTTCTAATTGACTTTTATTTGAACGTCCTATTGACTGAACTAAACCAATCGAAACACTTACCATTATTAATGCAGACCCGCCCATTGCCAACAAAGGCATGTTTTGACCTGTTACAGGAAAAACACCAGTACAAACTAGCATATTGACACTTGCTTGAGATAAAATCAACATTCCTATTCCAACACAAACATAAGTCTGAAAAAGATTGTCTGTATTTAAGCCTATTTTAAAAACACGAAAGAGTAGAATCAAATAAAGCAATATCAAGAAAAACGCACTAATTAGACCAAATTCCTCAACAAAACTGGCGTAATAAAAATCAGCATATGCCTCCGGAATAAATTCTTTTAATTCTCCATCTCCAACCCCTTGACCAAGAAGGGATCCATTATGAATAGCCAAACGTGCATTTAAAGCCTGTGCATTTGTAATCACACTCTCCCCATCATGATTCAACCATCGATTTTCCCAAGTTTGATAACGAGGTAATAAATTTAGTGATGGAATTGCCTTATGAATAATAATCACAAGAAATAAAGCAAATACAACCGAAGCTATTATTACTCCAATTTTTTTTAATTGCACTCGACCAACAAACAATAAAGCAAGTGAAATTGAAAATAAAATGGCAGCAGTTGAAAAATTATCTTTTACTATTAATCCACAAACAATAACAATTGGGAGCATCAAAGGAAGAACACCTTCTTTCCACTGATTTAGAACTGCTTTTTTAGCATCCAAAAGCCGAGATAAATAAATAATTAGAGCCAATTTAGCAAAATCAGAAGACTGAAATGTTAAATTGATAAAAGGGATTCTAATCCATCTTCCGGCATCATTTACCTTAAGGCCAAAAAACATGGTGAAAATAAGCAGTAATACCGCTATAACATATATAAACTTTGCCAACTTAAATACATACTTCGGGTTACGTGTATGTACCCAATACATAGATAAAAAAGCCAGCAATACATATATAAAATGCTTGTACAAATAATTAAAAGGGGATCCACCTTCAATTTTTATCAAAATTGGCACGAAGCTATAAACTGTCACTAGAGAAAACGTCAGCATTAACACTGATATAATCCACACAACAGAATCACCTTTTAAATATTTTAAATATTGCCTCATATAGAAAAAATAAAAGCCAAATTATTATAAAGCTCGAACTGCGGCCTTAAATTGATTGCCTCTATCCTCATAGTTTTCAAACAAATCAAAACTAGCACATGCTGGTGACAACAATACAGAGTCGCCATCTCTTGCAAATAAACTAGCTTGAACTACAGCTTCTTTGGCAGATTTAGTTTCAACAATATCAGTTATTATTTCTGAAAAAGCTTCTTTAATTTTATGGTTATCCAAACCAAGACAAACAATTGCTTTAACTTTATCCTTTGCTAATTCAGCTAGCTCTGAATAATCATTGCCCTTATCTTGGCCTCCAACAATCCACACAGTTTCTTTTTCCATACTCTCAAGAGCAAACCAAGTTGAATTTATATTGGTTGCTTTTGAATCGTTAATAAATTCGACCCCATTTACTTTTGCCACGACCTCCAATCTGTGCTCAAGATTTGTAAAATTTTGCAGGCTTTCTCTAACTAGATCTTTTCTAATTTCCAAAATTCTCCCCGCCATCCCAGCAGCTAAGGCATTTTGTGTGTTGTGCTTTCCCTTTAAAGCTAATTCATGTATTGACATATTAAATTGTTTGTTTATGTTGATTATTATTTCTTCGTTTTTAATGTACCCCCCCATAACCTTTTTGTGAAGTGAAAATGATGCTGTTTTCATCTTCAAGTCAAGTTTTTCAAGATGGCTTCTGATTTTATTGTCATCAGCGTTATAAATAAACCAATGCTGGACATCTTGATTTTTTAATATTCTAAATTTTGACTCTACATAAGATTCAAAAGAATTATTGTATCTATCTAAATGATCAGGAGTAATATTTGTAAGAATGGCAATGTCAGGACAGAAATCAACAATACCATCTAGTTGAAATGAACTCAATTCTAAGACAAACCAATCCACTTGTTTTTCTGCTACTTGTTTAGCGAAACTATCACCAACATTTCCTGCCAAACCAACATTTATATTTGCATTTTTAAGCATACTATAAATCCATTTTACAGTTGTTGTTTTGCCATTACTTCCCGTAACACAAATTGTTTTTGCCTTGTTATAAAGGCCTCCAAATTCAATTTCAGAAATGACAGATATACCCCTATTCTTTAGATTAACAATCAAATCTATATCATCGGGAATTCCAGGAGACTTGACAACCAAGTTTATATTCGACAAATCATTATAAGTATGGCTTTTATGCTCCCAGTTTACATCAAGATCATTTAATGTCTTAATGTTTTCTGAGGAAATTTCAGAACGATCAGATACATAGACACACCAACCCATTTTTTTTGCCAAAATAGCTGCACCAATGCCACTTTCGCCGGCACCTAAGATTAATATATTTTTATTACTCCCTATCAATTTATCTCAACTTCAATGTAACAATGCTAATAACAGCCAAAAGAATTGCTATAATCCAAAATCGAGCAACTATTTTAGCTTCATGGATTCCTCCTTTTTGGTAGTGATGATGAATAGGAGCCATTCTAAAAATACGCCTCCCTTCACCAAATCTTTTACGTGTATACTTAAAGTAAAAGACCTGTAAAATGACCGATAGATTTTCAATTAAAAAAACACCACATAATATTGGAATGAGCAATTCTTTACGAATTGAAATGGCAAACACAGCGATGATTCCACCTAAAGCTAAACTTCCTGTGTCACCCATAAAAACTTGAGCAGGATATGAATTAAACCATAAAAAGCCTAT
>NZQU01000008.1 GCA_002696025.1 Crocinitomicaceae bacterium | reverse complement strand
TTACTTCTAAGAAGTAATCGCCCTTCGTTACTGTTATCCGTGAAATTTATACTACCCGTTGAATTTACAATAAACGAACCACTTTGATTAAGTGCATAAAAAATACTTTCATTTATTTTTAATACTCCTTCAGATAATATATTTTGACCATTTAAAAATAAAAAACCATCGATTTCAAATTCAGCTTGTGTAAATACATGAAGGTCATTCCATATCCAGTTGACCCATGAGTTGGTTATATTTTTGACTCCTTCATTTTCAATTTCTAAATTAAAATAATTAATTGTGGCAATACTTTGATCTCCAACTCTATCATAGCATACCGTTCCATTATTAGAAACACCTCCTGCAATTGTATTGTTCACCCCAGATAATTCTAATCTAGATGACGCTTGTGAAAAAACAACTTTTGAAAATGGATTTAGTGAATTAAAATCCCCATTAACATCAAGAGTTGCGTTTTCAATTTTCAAAACACCTTGAGTTAAATCAAAATCTCCATTTATCATTACTTCATCTTGAAGAATTATTAAAGTGTCATTTGGCTTATTAACTTCTACATTTTGGAAATAATTATTATTACCATAACCCAAATTACAAAACTGTTGTGAATCACCATTAAATATGACCTTGCTGCTTACGTTTGGTGTAAAATTTGAAGCCAAAGCTGCATCCCAATTTCCTTTACAATATATTTCTGAACCATTATGAATAATTGCATTTGATGATGCTCCCATTGTAATATTTCCATCAACATGCATTTTTGAATTTGGATAAAGAGCGATTGTTTCGTTCCAATTTAAATTTCCGGCAATAGAAATTTCAGAATTTGAGACCAAACGTAAATAACTTAATGTTGAAGATATTTCATTGTTAAAATTACCATTAACATCAACCAAAGCATTTGAGTAAACAAAAAAGTAAGAATAGTTACCTACATTTCCATGAATCTTAAATTCACCTCCAATTAACCTGATATATCCCTTATTTAAAAGATCTCCTAAAACTTCAATTTTTCCGGAATTAATTTGAACACCATAAATTCCATTAGAATTATCTACTATTAAGGAGTTACAAACCAAATGATTTGTTGGTACGTTTGATTGAACTACAAATGTATTATATGATGCATCAATAGTTAAGGTATTACATTCTGAACCTTCTGGAAAACTTTTCAATGGATTAAAAGCATTTGATGGGCATAAAACATTATGATTTGAATTGGGTATCAATCCATCAATATTACCCGCTGAATTCATCCAATTTAATGAATTGCTCCAATCTTCGTTCACAAGTCCTGTCCATATATAATCATAATTTTGAGAAGAGGAAAAAAAAGAAAGTAATAAAGCAATTGTTGTAATAATTTTTTTCATAACATGAGTTTTTATATTTAGCAATTCAAAACTATGAATAGCAAACTCATAACATGTCATTATTAGAGGTGAAAACACATCACCTTTAAGGGTGAAAAAATATTTGATTAAAAAGAAAGAAACTAATCGTTTTCTTCAGATAGCTTGATTAACTTAATTGCTAGCGCCAATTTTTTATTTCTTCCGGTAGCATTAATTTCAAATAGATCATACATTTTTTTAAATGATGATTTAACTCCATCTACACTTAAAAAAACTTGTGCGCCAATTTCTTTATATGCCATAGTAGGAGAAGAACAAATTAAATTAATGATTTTCCAATCTGTATCGTTTAGTTTGTTGCCCACTTGATTATTAATAATCTCTTTATTTATTTTTATATCTGATTCTAAAACAATTGACTCAGATATTTCTGATTTTTTGTTGGTATTTAAAAGGTGTATTTGTGTTAAGAGTTTCTGATACTCTTCTTTCTGATACTTTTTAGAACTTATTCCATTTTTAATTATTAAAAACAAAACACCAATGACCAACAGCACAGTAAAAATTAATATCCTTTTTATATAAATCTCATTTTGAATTTGCAACTCTTTGTCTTTTATTCTTGATTGCTGAAATTTATGTTTAGTTGAATTTATAATGCTATCTTCTTTTGCCTTTTGCAAGTATTCTTGTTGGTATTTCAAACGTTTAATTTCATCACCAGAAAGACTATCTCTCATCTCAACAAACACCTCATACATTTCAAGTGCCTTATCAAGGTTGTTTTCTTTTTTATAGATTTTATAAAGAAAATAACTTGCCTTTTTTAACAATTGCACATCTCCTATTTCATATGCCAAATCAAAAGTTTTTTGTGCATTTAGAATACTAGTTTGCTTATTGTTTTGAATTTTTGAACTTATAAAATAAACTTCAGCAATTAACTGTTTATCTGTTGAATTTTTAACAGCTTCTATACATCTTTCAATCATAGCTTGAGCTTCTTTTATCCGCTCTTTTTTAAAATAAATTAAAGCTATATTACTTTCGTTTTTTACAATATCAATAGGACTATTAATTTCTATTGCTTTGGACAAAGATTTTTTATTATAATACAACGCTTTGTCTAAATTTAATTCAGACAAATAAAAATCAGCTAATGAAAGAAAATTTAAGATTAAGTATTTATCAAAATTATTCTTTTCATTTATTTTAATAGATTTAAAATAGTACTTTAAAGCTTTTTCTTTATCATTAATAACAGTGTATATATTTCCAATATTATGATAGGCATTTGCAATATTTAATTTTGGATAATAACCCTCCTTAGAAGATTTTAATAATTGCTTTGCAAGCTTTATACTCTTGAGAAAACATTCAATCGCCTGGTTAAGCTGACCTTGTTTTTGATGAATTACAGCCCTGTTTCCATATAGAGAACTTTGGCGCCTAATGTCTTTCGTTGTTTTAGCAATAAGAAATGCCTTTTCATACATACTTATTGCTTTTTCATAGCTTCCCATTTTACAATAAGTTGTTGCTAAAAAATCAAGATTTCTTGCGATTGCTGATTGATCATTTAATTTTTTGAAGACATCAAGACTTTTTTCAAAAAAAATCTTTGACTCTTCATAATTCCCTTTTTGAGCTTTAGAAACACCTTGACCTTCTATACTTTTTGCCATTGATTTTTCATCCCCTATTTTCTTAGCAAGATTATATTGAAGATTGGCATAGTAAAACGCACTATCTGGTTGAGTGACCATATATACATTCCATATTAATTTATTTACTGCGTTTAACCTTTCTTTATTTTTAGAGCTGTTTTTCCATACATTTAAAAGTGAATCCTTATTAACTTGAGAATAAGTAAAAAAGGGTAATAAGAACAAACAAAAAAATAAGCGTTTCATTATAGACTATTGGAAATGTTGTATTGTGAATTTACTCAAAAGAGGTAAATAAAAAAAGGTCAGCGCTTAAACCTTTCATATAAAATGGCGACACTCAACAAAAGAGAGTAAGAATAATAGAAGTCTTCTAGCGGGATTGTAAAGACTCTTAAGCCTATAATTTCGGACTCACTATACCATACAATTGGTTCAGGCGTTACAATACCCGTTAGTATTCCATTAACCACAATAAACGGAATAATAGAAATGATAAATGAAAGCACGAAAAAGGGGAAATTGGGCTGATAACGAAAAGAAAAAATAGTTAGCAACACAGAAAGAATACAAGCACTAAAAGTATAACTGTTATCAGCAAAAAAAAGTGACAAAAAAACACCTGAGACAACTGTGAACAACGAAAAATATTTTGTTATTAGTTTGAGTTTTAAATTGGGGAGGTAAGATTTAACAACCTCGTAAATAAAAATGCAGCAATAGGGAATTATTATAAAAAACAAAACCTCTTCAAGAGGAAGATTAAAAAGAAAAATTCCATTTAGGTATTTATCAGTAAAACCCCAAAAGCCATAGTGAGTAAAAACAAAGTCCCAAACAATAAATAAAAGAGCGACAATGCTTATGGCTGAAAACAAATACTTCCAACTTTTGTAAAAGGCAACTTTTTTGTCAAAACTTAATGCAAAAGGGAAAAGAAAAGAAAAAAACAAAACAGAAAAATAAAGACTCATTATTTACTTAATTTATTCAAGAAACTTTTTTTTGCATCAGCATAAAACTTAGGTGGAACCAGAAGCATTCCAAAACACTCTCCATCTTCTTTTTCTCTTTTTTTGTGATGAATTTTATGTGCTTTTCTAAGTGCCATAAAATATGGATGATTGATTTGTTTTAACCAATTTGCACGTCTATGAATGAATACATCATGTATTAAAAAATAAGCAAAACCATAAACGGCTATTCCAAAACCAATAAAAACAAAAACATAATATGAATAAATCATTCCCAACATAATCCCCAACCAAGATGGTATTGCAAAAATCAAAAAGAAGGCATCATTTTTTTCAAAAAAACCAGGCTCTGGCTGGTGATGATCTTTATGTAAATACCACAACAGTCCATGCATGATGTATTTGTGAGTTGCCCAAGCGACAAATTCCATAAAAAAGAATGTTGCAATCACCAACGGAATTCCCCAAATTAAGATCATTAAACAAAATTTAGAATAATAAAAAACAATGCTAAGATACAAAACAAAAAACGAGGAATATTGTTTGGCCTATTTAGTTTCATTAAATCGTATATAATATGAATCAAAAATGAAGTTAAAAACCAACAAATATAATTATAGAATGGTATTGCTCCATCCCATAACCAAAAGTCCATTTTGATAGCAACAGGCTCCATTATAAAATCAATACCCACCATTAATAAGGAAGACAAAATAACACGAAGCCAAAAGTTTTTCAATTTATTAAAGAAGGCTGCAGTTGAAATGATTAAAACAGTCCAATTAACACCAATTATTAATGGAACTCCAAAAATTTTAAAGCCCAAATTGGCTCCATATTCATATGTGCCAAATAAAAGCCCCGTATTCACACCTATCGCCTCTGTCAGCATTGAAATAAAATAACAAATGAGTAAAAAGAAATAAAAGCTCTTTCCTTTAGTTTCTCTAGTAAACACAAGAGCTAAAAATGACATAAATAAAATAACCCAAGACAATGGCAAAAAATAAGATCTCAAATCATTATTTGATATTCCTATTACACCAACTGAATAAAAAATCAGAATGAATAAATAAACAAAAAGAAATTTATTCTTAATTAAATACTGTTTCATTTTCGATTTGATTTTAAACGACCTTTTATTGTATTGTCAATTGTATCATTAAGAGAAGTAAACTGAATACCTGTAAGTTTTTTAACTTTAGACGTATCGTATGAAACGTTTTTGTAAGCTGAATTAATGGTATCTGGGGTAAGCATTGGCTTTATGTTAAAAATCCTGCAAATCAACAAGCCAAACCTACAAAAAAGCATAGAAACCCATTTTTTCACAAAAATAGTTGGCACTCTTTTATTCACTTTTCTAGCTATTAATGTTTGTAAATCCCTAAATGAAATGTTTTCACCGGTAATTAAAAATCGTTCGGAATGAATTTCTGAATTCATAAGAAAAGTCATTGCGTATACAACATCTCGAACATCAACAACAGCATTTGATCCCGAAGTGTAAAACCTCATTCCATTTTCTGCACTTTTAAAAATTGTAAGAGAAGATTCTCTCCAGTCTCCAGGTCCAAAAATCACACATGGATTGACAATAACCGAATTTAAGCCTTCTTCAACACCTCTCCAAACCTCCATTTCAGCCATATGTTTACTAACAGAATAAGAGCTTCTAAGACGATCATTTCGCCACAAGTGTGTTTCATTTGTAAGCCCATTTTGGTTTTCACCTACCGCTGCTGTAGAACTAACATGGCATAATTTTTCAATTCCATATTTTAAACAAAAGTTAACCACATTTTGCGTCCCTTCTTTGTTAGTTTTAATGCATCTTTTGAAATCTTTCCTGTCAAAAGAAACCAAACCAGCACAATGATATACTTGCTTTACACCAATAAAGCAATCATGCAAAGATTCTATTTCTCTGATGTCTGCTTTATACCAATCAATCCTCTCCCATCTTTTTTCTGCATCATTTGGATTGTAATAATGAAACAAATCCATAACGATTTGCTTCGAATTTTCATATCGAAAAATAGCCTTAACCTTTTGATTGGTTTCGCTTAAAGAATAAAGCAAATGACTGCCTAATAATCCTGTTCCACCTGTAACTAATATCATGACATTTCAAAAGTAACAACTTAATCTGTTGATTGTGCAATGAAAAGCAATAGAAAAACAAGAGTAATGATTAAATTTGTGCTTTATCATATTCAAATGAAGGTATTTCATTCTCTTGATTCGATTGGTCAAATCAACAATCCAGTTCTAACTATTGGTACATTTGATGGTGTACATTTGGGGCATCAAAAAATTTTAAAAAAATTAGTTGAACAGGCAAAAAACATAAATGGAGAAAGTGTTTTACTTACTTTTTACCCACATCCAAGAATGGTCTTGTATCCTGAAAATCATGGATTACAGTTGATTCAAACTCAAGAAGAAAAACTTGCCAGTCTTGAAAAAACCGGCTTAGACAATGTGGTTATTTTGCCATTCTCAAAAGAATTTTCAAGAATTTCTGCATGGGATTTTGTCAGGGATATTTTAATCAATGCATTTAACATTCATACGCTGGTTATAGGATATGACCACCAATTTGGAAAAAATAGAGAGGGGAATATCAACTACCTAAAAGATATGTCACATTCATTTGACTTCAATTTAGTGGAAATATCTGCTAAAGAAATTAATGATGTAAACATAAGTTCTACCAAAATCAGAAAATCTCTTCAAAATGGAAAAATAGAAGTTGCTTCTTCATTTTTAGGAAGGCCTTTTTTAATTTCAGGAACGGTTATAAAAGGAGATGGATTGGGAAAAACCATTGGTTATCCTACTGCAAATATTGACATCAATGACGACACTAAATTAATCCCTGACCATGGCGTATATGGAGTTGAGGTGCAAGGTCTTTCAGGAAAACATTTTGGGTTAATGAATATAGGAATAAGGCCCTCCATTCAAAAAAAGGAAAATGAGCTTAGAATTGAGGTCTATATTTTTGACATGAACGATAATATTTATGGAAAAAGGCTTAAAATTTGCTTGATAAAGAAAATTAGATCTGAGATGAAATTTGACTCCTTAGATCTGCTAAAAAAACAAATAACAAATGATGAGATTGCTTTTCGCGATTATATTACTGAGCATACTCCCTGTTGATGGTTTTTCTCAATTGTCAAAAGAAGATTATGACTTTCCCGTTTATACTTGGGATGAAGCGATTGGTGCTGATTACGATACAATCTATGCAATTACTTTTGCAAAGCAAAAACTAAAAACACTTCCGAGAGAACTGTTAAGATTTCAGGAGCTTATATACTTAGACCTTGAAAAAAACAAATTAATTGATCTTCCTCAAAAACTAGATACTTTAAAAAATCTAGAATATTTAAATATTTCTAAAAATAAATTCACACGCTTACCCTATGTTATTTCTCGTTTATACAAACTTGAATATTTAATTGCCAGTAGAAATCAAATTGAAAAAATCCCAAATACCATCGAGTATTGTACTGAGTTAAAAAAAATTGATCTATGGGACAACCCAATAAGCTCGATCCCTAATAGTTTTTTTACATTAAGCAATCTTTCATCACTTGATTTATCAGGAATTCGTTTCAATAGGAAAAGTCATAAAAAAATAACCGAAGCCTTTGGGCACATTAACTTGCAAATTGATGCGCCTTGTGACTGCATGGATTAATTTGTTTTATTAAAGTTGATAACTTTGTGTTAGACACAAAAAAACTAATGTCAGATATTTCAATCCCACTAGCTGAAAGAATGCGGCCAAAATCTTTGGAAGATTATATTGGTCAAACACATCTATTAGGAGAATCTGGCCCAATTAAAAGAGCTTTAGATTCGAACATCATTCCCTCTATGATTTTATGGGGGCCTCCTGGTGTAGGAAAGACAACTCTTGCATACTTGATCGCCCAAAAACTTGACCGGCCTTTTTATAATTTGTCTGCTATTTCATCTGGAGTAAAAGATGTTCGAGAAATCATCACTCAAGCTCAAAAAAGCGGAGGTTTGTTTGAAAAGAAAAAGCCATTATTGTTTATTGATGAAATTCATCGTTTTTCAAAAACACAACAAGATTCTGTTCTGGGAGCTGTTGAAAAAGGGACCATTAATCTAATTGGGGCAACTACTGAAAACCCATCCTTTGAAGTAATTTCTGCATTGCTTTCTAGATGTCAAGTATACAATTTACAAGAACATAAAAAAGAAGATTTAGACCTTCTTCTTCAAAATGCCTGCAAAGCAGATCTTTTTTTAAAGAACTTCACTATTAATATTAAGGAATCAGACTATCTAATTGGGCTTTCTGGTGGTGATGCAAGAAAACTTTTAAATCTTTTAGAAATTATTGTTTCCTCTTTTAAAAAAGGAGAAACTGTTGAAATTACCAATAAATTAACAAAACAGCTTTCTAATGAATCCATTGCGCGTTATGATAAAAATGGAGAACAGCACTATGACATCATTTCTGCTTTTATAAAGTCAATTCGCGGAAGTGATCCAAATGCAGCCATCTATTGGTTAGCAAGAATGGTTGAAGGAGGAGAAGACCCACTTTTTATAGCAAGAAGGCTTATTATTTTAGCCTCCGAAGATATTGGATTGGCCAATCCAAATGCACTCTTACTTTCAAATAGTTGTTTTCAATCTGTTCAAGTAATTGGGTGGCCGGAGTCAAGAATAATTCTTGCACAGTGTGTTATTTACCTTGCCAATTCTCCAAAAAGCAATATGGCTTATAAAGCAATAAACAAGGCACAAGAATTCATTCGCAAAAATGGCGACGCACCCGTTCCATTACCTCTAAGAAATTCACCAACTCAATTGATGAAAGACTTAAATTATGGCACCGGATATCTTTATTCTCATGATTACCCCAACAGTTTTATTGCACAAGAGTTTTTACCCGAGGAAATCAAAGGCACTTCATTTATTGAGGCATCTGACAATAAAAAAGAGCAAGAGATAAAAGCAAACATTATTAAAAATTGGAAAGAGAAATATAAATGAATCGAGTTGTCTATTATATCGTTTATGCAATCTCTCTATTGCCTCTTTGGGTCCTTTACATATTTAGCGATCTGTTTTACTTCCTTTTGATTAGTATTATACCTTATAGAAAAGCCGTTATTATTAAAAACCTAAAATCCTCATTTCCTAACTCAAACAACAAAGAACTAAATAAATTAAAAAAAGAGGTTTATAGACATTTTTCAGACCTACTAATTGAAGGGATAAAAAATCTAAGCATTTCAAAAGACGAACTCAAAAAACGTTTTGTGGTTTCAAACCCTGAACTAATGGATTCATTGTATAAGCAAAATAAAAGCGTCCTTCTGGTTTCTGGGCATTACAACAATTGGGAATGGATGATTAGTTCTCAGGCCTTTTTATTTTCTCACCAAGCAATGGGAATTGGGATGCCATTAAGCAATGGGTTTTGGGATAAAAAAATAAACAACAAAAGAGCGCGTTTTGGAATGGATATAGCACATGCTAAAAATTATAAGGAAAAAATAAAAACCTATAAAGATAAACCACTTGCCATTCTTACATTAAGTGATCAATCTCCTGGCAATTCCTTGAAAAGTTTTTGGACCACTTTTTTAAATCAACCAACAGCAGTGCTTTTTGGTATTGAAATGATGGCACATGAATATCAATATGAAATTGTTTTTTATAAAACACGAAAGATTAAAAGGGGGCATTATCAAATTGAACTGGTACACATGAACCAATCCACTAAAAATTTAAAATGGGGCGATATTACAAAATGGCACACCAAGCAATTGGAAAACTTAATTTTAGAAAACCCTGCTTACTGGCTGTGGACTCATAAAAGATGGAAAAGAGAAGTGCCTGAAAATCTAGAAAAACTTAAAAATGAACAGAAAGAATTGTTCGAAAAAAAGTTTCCTTCTTATTAATAAATAGAATCATTTACTTTTGCACCTATGAAACGAGTAGTTATTGGTTTATCTGGGGGAGTTGACTCAAGTGTGGCTGCATATCTGCTTAAAGAACAAGGATATGAAGTAATCGCTATGTTTATGCGTAACTGGCATGATGAATCGGTTACTATTTCAAATGAGTGCCCATGGATAGATGACTCAAATGATGCACTTTTGGTGGCTCAAGATTTAGGCATACCCTTTCAAGTGATTGATCTTAGTGAGGCTTATAAAAATAGAATTGTTGACTATATGTTCAATGAATACGAACGTGGACGAACACCCAACCCAGATGTTTTATGTAACAGAGAAATTAAATTTGATCTTTTTTTAAAAGCTGCTCTTGAACTTGGAGCGGACTATGTTGCTACAGGACATTATTGCAGAAAAAAAACAAATGAAAATGGCAGCTACTCATTACTTGCTGGAGTTGATAAAACAAAAGACCAATCCTACTTCTTGTGTCAGATTTCCCAAGAACAATTGTCTAAAGCTTTATTTCCAGTTGGAGAATTAAAAAAGTCCGAGGTTCGCGAAATCGCAAAAAAAATGAACTTGGTTACTGCAGAAAAAAAAGATTCCCAAGGACTTTGTTTTATAGGAAAAGTAAGTCTCCCTATATTTTTGCAGCAAAAGCTCAAACAAAAAAAAGGGGATATTATTGAAATCCCAGAAAGTTTGTCAGACATTCAAAGCTACCATCAGAATAAGAGCAACTTAAATAATTTAGAGGCTCTTTCAAGCCCATTTCGTTTTAAAAGAGGAGACGGTAGTGTTGTTGCACATCATCAAGGAGCTCATTTTTACACCATAGGTCAACGAAAGGGCCTTCATGTTGGTGGGCGTCCAAAAGCCTCATTTGCAATAGGAATAGATGTTGAAAATAATATTGTTTTCACTGGACAGGGAGAAAAACACCTTGGTTTGTATAGAAAAGCATTAAAAATAGAAAAGGGAACAATTAATTATCTTGATGACTCTTTTAATGATTCCGTTAAAGATTTTGAAAGAAAATTTTTAGTTAGAATTAGATACAGGCAAAAGCTTCAAGAAGCTACTCTAATTTGTAAAGATGGAAATCACTACATTGTTTTTGAAGAAAATCAAAGAGGTATTACTAGTGGTCAATTTGCAGCATGGTACTCAGACGAAGTACTCATTGGTTCTGGCGTTATTGAATCTTAATTAAGACTAACTGAAAAGAAAATAGATTCTTGAGCCTCAGTTTCTTTTGAACTTTTTGAATTAACAACATCTAACATTTGAGCAACTTCAATAATGCTAAAAGGACTGTCTGTTCCCATTTCACGATGTTTGTTCAACTTCTCTTTAGCAATATTTGAGATGTTTCTTTTAAACGTTTGCTTTGCTGGTTTCATAATCATCAAATTTTGATAAATCCATTTACGGAGATATTTGGTTTTAGGTTTCAACTCACTAAAAACATGCCAAAACTTTAATTTACAAACTATTAGCAGTTTTCTTTAAAACGTTTTATGAATTTTGAGGTTGCCTTAATTTTAAGAGTCAAAATGATTAGATAATCATTTCAGGGACTTCATCTGGAACAATCAGCTCACCCTCTGTTTTAGAAATGATCTCTTCAACACTAACACCAGGCGCTCTTTCTAGAAGATGAAACTTCTCATCTTTTATTTCTAAAACAGCAATGTCAGTAACAATTTTCTTAACACACTTAACACCTGTTAAAGGCAAAGTACATTCTGAAAGAATTTTAGATACCCCTTTTTTATTTGAGTGCATCATTGCCACAATGATATTGTCTGCAGATGCAACAAGGTCCATTGCACCCCCCATTCCTTTTACCATTTTGCCAGGAATTTTCCAATTGGCAATGTCTCCTTTTTGAGATACCTCCATGGCTCCCAAAACAGTTAACTGAACATGTTGACCTCTAATCATAGCAAAAGAAGTTGCTGAATCAAAAAATGAAGCGCCATCTCTTGTGGTAATGGTTTGTTTTCCTGCATTAATTAAATCTGCGCTTTCTTCTCCTTCAAAAGGAAAAGGCCCCATTCCCAGAACTCCATTTTCAGATTGAAACTCAACCTCTATTCCCTCAGGGATATAATTAGCGACCAAAGTGGGTATACCAATACCCAAATTAACGTACCAACCGTCTCTTAGTTCCTGAGCGATTCTTTTTGCGATTCCATTTTTGTCAAGTGCCATTTTTATTTGATTGATTGATACAAATTTACAATATTAA
>NZQU01000007.1 GCA_002696025.1 Crocinitomicaceae bacterium | reverse complement strand
TCGCATCTTACGTGGTGCAATTGGAGAGTTATTCAACTTTGCAAAAGCAATGTTTGATCTCTCTTCTTTGGCTTTTTCTGCCATTAAACGTTTTCTAGAACCCATGACTTCTATCTTTTCTTATCTTTTTTATTACCACCGTGGCCTCTAAAATTTCTAGTAGGTGCAAATTCACCTAATTTGTGACCAACCATATTTTCTGTCACAAAAACTGGAATAAATTTATTCCCATTGTGAACAGCAAATGTTAATCCAACAAAATCAGGAGTAATAGTTGATGCTCTTGACCATGTTTTGATAACATTTCTACTTTGTGTCGATTGTGCATCATCAACTCTCTTCATAAGTTTGTAATGTACAAAAGGCGGTTTTTTTAACGAACGACTCATAATTTCTTAATTATTTTCTTTTTTCTACAATGAATTTATTAGAATGCTTTTTAGCAGATCTAGTTTTAAATCCTTTAGCAGGAATTCCATTTCTTGATCTTGGGTGTCCTCCAGAATTTTTTCCTTCACCACCTCCCATTGGGTGGTCAACCGGATTCATGACAACACCTCTTGTTCTTGGCCTTCTTCCCAACCAACGAGAACGACCAGCTTTTCCTGATACAGTTAAGTTGTGTTCAGAGTTTGAAACAGAACCAATTGTAGCAAGACATGTAATCAAAATCATTCGAGTTTCTCCAGATGGTAATTTAATAATTGCATATTTACCATCTCTTGCACTAAGCTGAGCATATGTTCCTGCTCCTCTTGCAATAGCACCTCCTTTACCAGGACGCATTTCTATATTATGAATGATTGTTCCTAAAGGAATATCACTTAAAAACATAGAGTTCCCAACATTAGGAGTCGCTTCTTTTCCTGAGCTTACAGTATCACCTACTTTTAATCCACTAGGAGCAAGAATATATCTTTTTTCTCCGTCTGCATAGTGAAGAAGAGCAATATTTGCCGTACGATTTGGATCATACTCTATTGACTTTACAGTTGCAGGTATAGAGAATTTTTCTCTTTTGAAATCAATTGCACGAAGACGCTTTTTGTGTCCTCCACCAATATATCTCATGGTCATTCGACCGCTGTTATTTCTACCACCAGACTTTGTTTTTCCAGACATTAAACTCTTTTCCGGTTTTGCAGAAGTTAATTCGGCAAAATCGGTTACAATTTTATGTCTTTGACCTGGAGTTGTTGGTTTGAATTTTTTAAGTCCCATTTTGTTTAGTAATTAGAATATAAATCAATCATTTGACCATCAGCTACTGTAACAATAGCTTTTTTCCATTTCTTGCTCTTTTGTTGAACAATTCCTTTGTTTGTATATTTCATTGATGATTTACCTCCACCATAATTTAATGTTCTTATAGATGTAACTTCAACATCGTACATTTTTTCTATGGTATTTTTAATCTCCAATTTATTTGCTAAGCGATCAACCTCAAAAGTGTAGCAGTTTTGATGCTCACTTAATGCGGTAGCTTTTTCTGTTATAATCGCTTTTTTAATTAAAACTTTCATCTTTCAATTAATTAATTAATTCAAAATATTTTCAATTTTCTCTAAAGAACTTTCAGATAAAACTACTTTTTTAGCATTTAAAAGGTCAAATGTGTTTAATGTATCTGCAGTAACAACTTTAACCTTTTTAAGGTTCCTTGCTGATTTATAAACTTGATCATTTTGAGTACCTAATACCAATAGTGTTTTATCATCTTGAATTTTAAGAGAAGACATTAAAGAAATAAACTCTTTTGTCTTTGGCGCATCATAATTCAAATCTTCTAAGACAAGAATATCTTTAGATTTTGCTTTGTAAGAAAATGCAGATTTTCTAGCCAATCTTTTAACTTTAACATTAATCTTAAAGTGATAATTTCTTGGACGTGGGCCAAAAATTCGACCACCACCTACTCTAGTACCTGATTTCGCATTACCTACACGAGCACCGCCTGTACCTTTTTGTTTTTTAATTTTTTTAGAAGATCCAGCAATTTCACTTCTTTCCTTCGCTTTATGAGTTCCTTGTCTCTTGTTAGCCAAGTGTTGCTTAACATCAAGGTAAATAGCATGATCATTTGGATCAACACCATAAACTGATTTAGCTAATGTTACTTTCTTTGAGGTAACTTCGCCTTGGGTATTATAAACTTTTGCTTGCATTACTTCTTAATAATTAGAGTTGATCCTTTAGATCCAGGAACTGAACCTTTAACAATCAAAATATTTTTATCTGATATTACTTTTAAAACCTTTAGGTTTTCTTGATAAGAACGTTTGTTACCCATTTGACCAGCCATCCTCATTCCTTTGAATACTCTAGATGGAGTTGAACAAGCACCAATTGATCCAGGGGCTCTTAATCTGTTATGTTGACCATGAGTTGCTTGACCAACCCCAGCAAAACCATGTCTTTTAACAACACCCTGGAATCCTTTGCCTTTTGACGTTCCAACAACATCAACAAACTGACCTTCACCAAAGATATCAACGTTGATTTCATCTCCAAGATTTAAATCTTCAAATCCTTGAAACTCAACTAATTTGCTTTTTGGAGAAGTCTTTGCTTTTGCAAAGTGACCTTTTAGCGCATTAGGAGTATTTTTTTCTTTGCGACTTCCGAAACCAAGCTGTGTAGCTTCGTAACCGTCTTTTTCGATCGTCTTAACTTGTGTAACAACACAAGGACCAGCCTCTATAATTGTGCATGGTAACGCCTTACCCTCGACACTGTAGATACTAGTCATACCGATTTTTTTTCCTATTATACCTGGCATTTTCTACTTTTGTTTATTAAACTTTTATTTCAACATCAACACCACTTGGTAATTCAAGTTTCATCAAAGCATCAACTGTTTTTGATGAAGAACTGTAAATATCCAAAAGACGTTTATATGAATTTAATTCAAACTGCTCCCTAGCTTTTTTATTTACATGGGGAGATTTTAATACAGTAAATATTTTCTTGTTTGTTGGCAATGGAATTGGTCCACTAACCACCGCACCAGTAGTTTTTACTGTTTTAACGATTTTTTCAGCTGACTTATCAACTAAATTGTAATCGTATGATTTTAACTTTATTCTTATTTTCTGGCTCATCTATTTATTTATATAATTAAGCGGTAACCTTTCCTTTAACATTTGCTATTACTTCTTCCGAAACATTTTTAGGCGCTTCAGCATAATGAGAAAACTCCATATTTGATGTTGCTCGACCAGAAGTAATTGTTCTTAATTGAGTAACGTATCCAAACATTTCAGATAATGGAACTTCTGCCTTTAAAACTTTTGATCCAGCACGATCATCCATTCCACTCATCATCCCTCGTCTTCTATTTAAATCTGCCACAACATCTCCCATATTTGCTTCAGGAGTCAATACTTCTAATTTCATGATTGGCTCCAATAATTTTGGAGAACAATCTTTCAATGCTGCTCTATATGCCATTTTAGCACAAAGTTCGAAAGAAAGAGAATCTGAATCGACAGCATGAAAAGAACCATCAACAAGCTCAACTTTCATAGACTCAACAGGGAAACCTGCAAGAACTCCGTTTTTCATCGACTCTTTAAATCCTTTCTCTACAGAAGGAATAAATTCACGAGGTATATTACCCCCTTTGATACTATTAATAAATTCTAGTCCTGATTTTTCTAAGTCTTCTTGTGGCTCAATTTTAACCAATACATCTGCAAACTTTCCACGACCTCCACTTTGCTTCTTATAAACTTCTCTGTGTTCAACACCCGAAGTAATAGACTCTCTATATGTTACTTGTGGAGCACCTTGGTTCACCTCAACTTTAAACTCTCTTTTTAAACGATCAACAATAATATCTAGATGCAACTCACCCATACCACTAATAATAGTTTGTCCACTTTCCTCATCAGTTCTAACAGTAAAAGTAGGATCTTCTTCAGATAATTTAGAAAGTCCAACAGACAAACGGTCCATATCAGCTTGAGTCTTGGGCTCAATTGCTATTCCTATTACAGGGTCAGGGAAATTCATTGATTCCAATACAATTGGCTTACCCATTTCACATAAAGTATCTCCCGTACGAATGTCTTTGAAACCAACTACAGCACCAATATCTCCTGCGCCTAAGACTGGAATTTGATTTTGCTTATTTGCATGCATTTGAAAGATTCGAGAAATACGCTCTTTATTATCTGTTCTAGAATTGTAAACATATGATCCAGCATCTAACTTACCTGAATAAGCTCTGACAAAACAAAGTCTACCTACATAAGGATCAGTAGCAATTTTAAATGCTAAAGCAGAAAAAGGTTCGTCAAACGCAGGCTGCCTTACAACTTCTTCATCATTTTTTGGATTGGTTCCAACAATTCCTTCTATATCAAGAGGAGAAGGTAAAATTTCCATTACCATATCTAACATGGCTTGAACTCCTTTATTTTTAAACGCAGAACCACACATCATTGGAACAACTTTACCAGCAATAGTAGCCTCTCTTAATGCATCTAAAATCTCTCTTTCAGTTAATGAATTTTCATCCTCAAAATACTTCTCAAGTAAAGTATCATCAAATTCAGCAACAGCCTCTAACAATTGCCCTCTTAATTCTCTAGCCTCCTCAATAATATCATCAGGAATATCAATTTCTTTAAATGTCATTCCCATATCTTCTTCATTCCAAACAATACCTTTGAAATTGATAAGGTCAACAACTCCTCTAAAATCATCTTCAGCTCCAATATTAATTTGAAGTGGCAATGCATGACTTCCAAGCATTTCTTTTACCTGTCGACAAACATTTAAAAAATCTGCGCCTTGACGATCCATCTTATTTACAAAACCAATTCTAGGCACATTGTAATTGTTAGCTAACCTCCAGTTAGTTTCAGATTGAGGCTCAACACCATCAACGGCACTAAATAAGAAAACCAATCCATCTAAAACCCTTAAAGATCTATTTACTTCAACAGTAAAGTCAACGTGTCCTGGTGTGTCAATAATATTTACATGATAATCTTGTTCCCTATATCGCCAGTTTAAAGTAGTCGCAGCAGAAGTAATTGTAATACCTCTTTCTTGCTCTTGCTCCATCCAATCCATGGTTGCTGCGCCATCATGCACCTCTCCTATCTTGTGACTAACACCACCATAATACAAAATTCTTTCTGTTGTAGTGGTTTTTCCAGCATCAATATGTGCTGCAATTCCAATGTTTCTTGTGAATTTAAGATCTCTTTTCATTTCTAATTAAAATCTAAAATGTGAAAATGCTTTATTTGCTTCGGCCATACGAAGTGTATCTTCTTTCTTCTTATATGCAGACCCTTCTTCTTTTGCAGCAGCAACGATTTCTGCAGCTAGTTTTTGAGCCATTGTTTTTTCATTTCTTTTTCTTGAGTAACCAATTAGCCATTTCATTGCTAAAGAAGACTTTCTTCCATCTCTAACTGGAGTCGGTATTTGAAAGGTAGCACCACCAATTCTTCGGCTTCTAACCTCAACAGATGGAGTGACATTTTCAATAGCCTTTTTCCAAACATCTAAACCATCTTGATCCTCAACTTTTTCATTAACCATTTCAATGGCATCATAAAATATTTTGAAAGCCAAACTTTTTTTACCATCTAACATTAAATTATTAACGAATTTGGTAACCACAACCTCATTGAATTTTGGGTCTGGTAAAATTTTAATTTCTTTTGCTTTTCTTCTTCTCATGACAAGTATTAACTATAAATTATTTTTTAGGCATCTTCGCTCCGTACTTAGATCTTCTTTGGGTTCTTCCTTGAACACCTGCTGTATCTTCAGCACCTCTAACAATATGGTAACGCACACCTGGCAAGTCTTTAACTCTACCACCTCTAACAAGGACCAATGAGTGTTCCTGTAAGTTGTGACCTTCACCTCCAATGTATGCATTAACTTCTTTACCATTTGTTAATCTAACACGAGCAACTTTTCTCATTGCTGAATTAGGTTTTTTAGGGGTTGTTGTGTAAACACGAACACACACGCCTTTTCTTTGAGGACATGAATCTAACGCAGCAGATTTACTTTTCTTTTGAATCGCTGTTCTTCCTTTTCTGACCAGTTGTTGAATCGTTGGCATATATAAATTTTATTATCTCTTAATTTTTCCCCTTTATACACTTTTGGGGGTGCAAAGATAGTCGATAAATTTAGATGAACAAGATATGACGCAAAAAAAAACAACTTTTTTGACAACTTGTTGTGGATAAAATCTTTTTTGGGTATAAGACAAAAAAAATCTCGCTTGTAAAAAGCGAGATTTTAAAAGGGTTACAAGTGAATTACCCTCCGAAATCATCGAAGCGAACATTTTCTGATGGAACGCCCCAATCATCACACATTTTTAATACTGCTTGATTCATCATTGGAGGACCACAAAAATAAAACTCAATATCTTCTGGAGCTTCATGTTTTGATAAATACTGGTCTATAACAGCATTGTGAACAAAACCTGTAAAACCATCACCATTAGGATCATGAATGTCTTTCTTTTCAACCCAATTATCTTCTGGCAATGCATCCGATAAAACCATATAAAATTTGAAATTAGGGAATTCCTTTTCTAAATCTCTAAAATAATGGATATAAAACAACTCAGCTCTTGAACGACCACCGTACCAATAATTAACAACTCTACCAGTTTTAAGTGTTTTAAACAATTCATACAAATGAGATCTCATTGGAGCCATACCTGCTCCACCACCGATATAAAGCATCTCTGCATCTGAATCATTGATGAAAAACTCTCCATAAGGACCAGAAATAATTGCTTTATCTCCTTCTTTAAGGTTAAAGATATAACTTGATGCAATACCAGGATTAACATTCATCCAAGTGCCAGATTTAGGGTCAAATGGAGGGGCAGCAACACGGACGTTTAACATGATTTTTCTTCCTTCAGCAGGATAAGATGCCATTGAATATGCCCTAACCACCTCTTCATCATTTTTCATTTCCAAATGACGAATGGCAAATTTTCCTTCAGCCCAATCTTTTTCAAATTTATCTGATTCACCAGGATGATCTTGAGGATGAGCAGAAATATCCATATCAGAAAACTTAACGGTTCCTTTTGGAATTTTAATTTGAATATATCCTCCCGCTTTATAATCCATATCCTCAGGAATTTCAACTATAAACTCTTTAATGTATGTAGCTACGTTATAGTTAGATACAACCTTGGCTTCCCATTCTTTAATTCCTAAAACTTCTTCTTCAACATGAATTTTCATGTTTTCTTTTACTTTAACTTGACAGCCCAATCGCCAATTTGCAGCAACTTCTTTTCTAGAAAAATGTGGTGCCTCTGTTGGAAGAATCTCTCC
>NZQU01000006.1 GCA_002696025.1 Crocinitomicaceae bacterium | reverse complement strand
GATCCACATTCAAATTATATTTCTGCAAAAGATATAACGTCAGTAAATGAGTCTATTGAAGGAGATTTTGGAGGTGTCGGAATGCGTTTTTTTATACTTAGAGACACCATTTGTATCACTCAAATTATTCCTGATTCACCTTGTATGGCTTCTGGTGTTAAAGCGGGAGACAAAATCATTTTTATTGATAAAGAAAAAGTAGCGGGCAATGGAGTTGACAATCAAAAGGTCATGTCTTTATTAAAAGGAAAAAGTGGAACAGATGTTGAGATCAAAGTATTAAGAGGAAAAAAAGAAAAACATTTTTATATCACAAGGGGGACTATACCTATTGAAACAGTTGTAGCTCATTATATGGATGGAGATATTGGTTACATTAAATTAGATCAATTTTCAATAAAGTCTGCTGAAGAATTTGCTAAAGCTGCTGAGTCTCTTAAGCAAAAGGGGATGAAAAAAATGATTTTAGATCTTCGAAATAATGGAGGAGGTGTTTTGGGCTCTGCTGTTCAAATTATTGATGCTTTTTTAGAAAAGGGAAAATTAATTGTTAAAACCAAAGGGGTTAACAAAGAGGAGTCAAAGTATCTTTCAACAGGCAGTCAAAGTCTTTTAAATATTCCTTTGGTTGTATTGATAAACGAAAGCTCTGCTTCTGCAAGTGAAATTGTTTCTGGAGCCATTCAGGATAATGACAGAGGAACGATAATAGGTAGAAGGTCTTTTGGAAAGGGACTTGTACAAGAAGATTCAAGATTAAGAGACGGAAGCGTCATTAGGTTAACAGTTGCTAGATACTACACACCAACAGGAAGGTGTATTCAAAGATCATATGAAAATGGCTATGATGAATACAGACGTGATGATAAGAGATGGGAGCGAGGTGAACTATATAAAGTTGATAGCTCATTATTTGTTGATTCTCTTAAGTTTAAAACACCAAAAGGAAAAGTGGTTTATGGAGGAGGAGGAATTATGCCCGATATTTTTGTTCCTTATGATTCTTTAAAAACCAATTTTGAATTGCTTCGGTATTCAAATTCGGGATGCATTCAAGCTTTTGCTTTTGATTATGTATCTAATAAAAGAAAGAAATGGAGATCAATTAATAGTTTTAAAAATAGTTTTTTCATTTCAGAGAAAGTGATGAAATCTTTCATTCAATATTCAATTAAGCATTATGAGATTAATTATAATGAAGTAGAGTTTAAAAATATAAAGACTTATGTTGCTTCTATGATAAAGGCTGAAATTGCCAGGCAATTGTGGATTGAGCAGGGATTTTATCAAATATATAATCTAAGTGATAAGGTTTATAATAAAGCGAAACAAGTGTTAAAATAACTGCAAATATTGATTGATACGAATTTACTTATAATAAAAAACGGAGAGCTTGCTCTCCGTTTTTGATTGACTAAACACTTAAATATGAAAATGAATTCTCACTTTTAAATAAACAGTTATGAATTTGATTTGTTCATTGAAATAACAATTAAATCTAGGCTTAGCTTTTGGCTTCAAATAATTTGTTTTTTTCTATTAAATAAAAAACAAGCACAAAAGCTAAAATGATCAGATTGTTCATTCCAAGCTTTAGGTAATAGCTTTCGATATTAATTTTTCCAGCAATAAAAAATAAGCAAAGTGCAGCTCCTATATAAATAAAGAATTTATAAAGATTGTAAGGGATTGGAAAGTGTTTTTGTCCAAGTATATATGATAGGATCATTTGTACAATATATACAATTAGGGTAGCCCATGCACATGCCCAATATCCATATGTGGGAACATATATAATATTTAAGGCAATCGTGATGCTTGCTCCAGTTAATGCAATATATGCCCCAAATTTTGTTTTGCCACTTAATTTATACCAGATGCTTTGATTATAATATATGCCCAAACAAATATTGGCTAGCAATAAAATTGGCACAATATCAAGCCCAACCCAGTAAGCTTCATTTTGAATGAAATATTTAAAAACTTCAATATTCAAAGAGACAAAAAGAAAAACAAAACAAACCAATCCGATAAAATAATTCATCACCATAGAGTATATTTCATTTCTGTTTTCTTTTTTTGCTTGAGCAAAGAAAAAAGGTTCTGCAGCATATCTGTAGGCTTGTAAAAATATAGTAACCAACATGGCCAGTTTATAACAAGCACTGTAGATACCAACTTGTGCTTCTGCATATTCTAGAGAATGGTTGTTTACAAGCAAATGTTTCAATAAGGCACGGTCTAAAGTCTCATTTATAATCCCTGCAAAACCAGCTATCACAAGAGGTGCAGAATAAAGCGCCATTTTTTTCATTAATGCCCAATTGGGTTTTATAGAGATTCCATTATATTCTTTAACTAATAAGAGTGGCTTTATTGCAGCAGAAATAAGGTTGATTAAAAGGATGTAAAAAACACCTTCGGATGGATTATTTGAATCAAAATAGAATAAGAAATATAAAAAGTTTAAACCAATATTAACACCAATGGAACTTAATTGAATTGAAGCGAACTTAATGGCCTTCTCTTTTGCTCTTAATCGGGCCAATGGAATGGCACTAAATGAATCCAAAACAACAATCAAGGATAACAAGACAATGTATTCTTTGTGATCGCTAAATAAAAGCGCATCTGCTATAGATTGATGAAATAATAATATTAAAATCAGAAATACCAGATTGATGCTAGAAATCACATATAGGCTGCTGGAAAAAATGCTTTTTTCATCATGATTGTCTTGAGTAAATCTAAAGTATGCAGTCTCCATTCCAAAAGCCAAAATGACAATTAAAAATGCAACCCATGCGTACAATTCTGATACAACACCATAATCAGCGGGATTCGCAAATTTTAAAGTATAAAGAGGGACTAAAATATAATTTAAGAGTCGACCAATTATACTAGATAATCCATAAATAGCAGTTTGCCCAGCTAATTTTAATATTGGATTTGTCATTTGCCTGGAAAAATAGGCTTGCGTTTATTTAGAAAAGCATCTGTTCCTTCCTTAAAATCATTAGTTCCAAAACATTTGCCAAACTCCTCAATCTCTTTATTAAAACCATCAACACCATCTTTATAGTTTGCATTTACGGCATTGATTGCAGCTTCAATGGCAACACCTGAATTTTTAATAATTTGTTTTGCAATACTTTCAGCCTTAGCAAGAAGCTCTTCTTGAGGAACCACATGATTGACAAGTCCCCATTCTAGTGCTTCTTTGGCTGAAATCATTTTTGCAGTAAAGATCATTTCATTTGCTTTTCCTCGACCAACCATGTGAGCAAGCCTTTGTGTTCCTCCATATCCTGGAATCACACCCAAAGATACTTCTGGTAATCCAAGCATTGCATTATCCGAAGCAATTCTTATGTGAGATGCCAAAGCCAATTCTAGACCACCTCCAAGTGCAAAACCATTGACAGCAGCAATCACAGGAATGTGAAGGTTCTCAATGGTGTTGAATAATTTGATTTGACCATCAAGGGCTAGTTTTTTCCCTTCTTCAACCGAAAAGTCGGCAAATTCTTTTATATCAGCGCCTGCAACAAAAGCTTTTTCTCCCGAACCGGTTAAAATAATGACTCTATGATTGCCTTCTGTTTGAAGACATGAGTTTAACTCAGAAATGGTTTCTTTATTTAGGGCATTTAATTGTTTTGGCCTGTTAATTGTGATATACAAGATGTGATCACGATTTTCAAAGATTAGATTATTGTACATAAGAAAATTTAATAATAGTTAAAGATATATTTAAAAAATAAATTCTTACTTAATTTGACCTCATTTTTAAGTAATTACTTAATTTCATGCTGTAAATGACCCTTCACAATATAAAATGCGATAATTCCAAACGAATAAAAGTTACTTTGTTCTTTTTTCTGTTTGTCTTTTTTGCATTTAACAATTCTTTTTTTACTCAAATTCTTGACAATAGAACAGGCAAAGCTTTTACAGAGCATCCTTTTTTTAACGAAGATTTTATCAAACAAAACAAAATAAAAGAGATGGGGGCCATCGTTTCTTATAAAAAACAAGGAGGGACGCTTACAAAAACAAAGTTGAGTTATACCTTTTTCTTTGATGAATTGGGGCGTTTAATTCACACCATTGAAACAAACTATAGAGGACATACAATTGATACACTAGAGAATTTTTATTTTTATGAAAACAACAGGATTTCAATTCACAGAAAAAAAGAAATGAATGGCTATACATCAACTCATTGGAAATATAATAAAAATGGGGACCCAATTTTAATGGAGTTTCATAGAGATGTCATAGATGAGCAAAAAAATGTTGTCAAATCAGTTGTTTTATACAGTAAAATGTTATCATCAGAAATCACATATTACAATAAAGAAAACGGCACAAGTCCCAAAACTTATAAACGAACTATTTTCAATAATTACGATTTACCATATAAAGAAATTATTTTCAAATATTCAGAAGATGGGTATTTATTAGAGGAAATAGAAAAACTAAAAATGAAGTCTATTTTCTTTAAAAAAACATATGACTATAATCAGAATGGTTGGATTAGTGAAATCAAAAACTTCAATTCAAATAGTACAAAAGCCTCTGAAAAATGGACTTATAAGTATGATGATTTTGGTAATTTAACTAAATTGGATTACTATAGAGGGAATAATTTGATTGAAGAAAAAGAAGTATATTATTCTGATCAAACAAAACTAATTGGAAACATGTTGGTTATAAAAAACCAAGAGTTTAAAATAATGCAGTTTAAAAATATTAAATACTACGAATGACAAAAATGAAAGTACCAGTTACTGTTTATTCAGAAATGACACCCAATCCATCTACAATGAAGTTTGTAGCCAACAAACATTTATTACTTCCTGGAGATTCAGTTGAGTTTAAAAGCTTAAAGGAAGCAAAAGGATACTCTCCAATTGCAGAAGCGCTTTTTAATTTTCCATTTGTAGCTGGTGTTTTTATCACTTCTAATTTTATTACAGTTGTCAAGACTGATAATGTCCCTTGGGATTTCATTACCATGGAGTTGAGAGAGTTTGTTAGAAACTGGCTTTCTGAAGGAAAGGAGGTATTGGTTAAAATGCCCGAAGTTACAAATGATGAAACGGATCAAAAAAACTCAGATAGACCAAAACTCAAGAAGTACAAAAAAAGTGATTTTGATGCTCAAATAAATGAATTACTTGAGAAATATGTAAAGCCAGCAGTAGAAAATGATGGTGGTGCCATTGAGTTTTTGGGTTTTGAAGAAGGTGTTGTTACAGTCTTGCTTAAAGGGGCTTGTGCTGGTTGTCCATCTTCTACAGCAACTCTTAAAGGAGGCGTTGAGAACTTATTAAAACAACATCTTCCCGAAGTTAAAGAAGTGGTAGCTGAAAATGAATAATCAATAAGCTAAAATTTGAATAGAAGAGACTGGATAAAATTATCGGCTTGTGCTTCTGCAGCTTTTCCCTTATTAGGAGCTTCAAAGCATTTTATTTTCGAAAACCCTATTGAAAAGGAGTTGAGAGCATCTAGTTTTGGTGATGATTTTTTATGGGGTACAGCATGTGCCGCATACCAGATAGAAGGTGCATGGGATCAAGATGGAAGAGGCCCATCTATTTGGGATGCCTTTTCTCAAAAAAAAGGAAATGTCCATAACAATGAGAATGGTAATGTAGCATCAGACTTTTACCATCGATATAAAGAAGACATTTCCTTAAATAAAAAGTTAAATTTTAAAGTTTTTCGATTTTCTATTTCTTGGTCTCGTATTTTTCCTGATGGAACAGGCGAAATAAATAAAAAAGGGGTAGCATTTTATCACAAAGTTATTGATGAATGTGTCAAGCGTGATATTCAACCTTGGATAACGCTCTACCATTGGGATTTGCCTCAAAAACTTGAAGATAAGGGCGGTTGGGCCAATAGAGATATTTTAGATTGGTTTTTAAACTATGTTGATTTTTGCACCAAAGAATTTGGTTCAAAAGTAAAAAATTGGATGGTGATGAATGAGCCTGCAGCTTTTGTGGGTATTGGATATATGATGGGGTATCATGCGCCGGGAAAGAAGAGTGTTGTTAAATTTTTAAAAGCAACTCATCATGTTTGTTTGGCCATGGCTGAAGGTGGTAGAAAAATAAGAGAAAATGTATTGCATTCTAATATTGGAACAACTTTTAGTTGTTCACACATTGACCCATATAGAAAAGGCCTTAAAGACATAAATGCGGTTGATAGAATGGATGCATTGTTGAATCGCTTGTATATAGAACCAATATTGGGTATGGGATATCCGTATGATTCAATTCCAGCTTTAAAAAAAATAGAAAAATATTTTAAACCAGGAGACAAAGAGAAATTGATTTTTGATTTTGACTTTATTGGTCTTCAGAATTATTTTAGAGTGGTTACCAAAAAAAGTATATTCCCTCCATTTTTATGGGCCAAACAAATATCTGCTGAGAAGAGAAAAATGCCCGTTAATGAAATGGGTTTTGAAGTGTATCCAGAGGGTATTTATAAAATTTTAAAACAGTTTTCTGAGTATAAAAAAATTAAAAATATAATTGTAACAGAAAATGGTGCGTGTTTTAAAGATGTCGTTACTGAAGAAGGTAAAATACATGATGAAAAACGTATTGAGTTCTTTAAATCTTATTTGTTAAACATTTTAAAAGCTAAAAATGAGGGAGTCCCTCTTTCTGGATATTTTGTTTGGAGCTTAACAGATAATTTTGAGTGGAGTGAAGGGTATGAGCCAAGATTTGGGCTTATTCATATAGATTTTAATACACAAAAGAGATTAATTAAAGATTCGGGATACTGGTTTCAGCAGTTTTTATCTACTTAATATTTGATTTTGATATAAAACTCATCAAAAAAAAGTATTTTTATAAGTAAGATGACAAGATTTTATATTCTTTTTATTTCTGTTTTCTTTTTTCTATTGTCTTGCTCAACTGCAAAAGAGGAGCAGGTCAAAATCATTGGAAAGGGAGGAAAAACATATGGAGGTAAATTTAACTTTATGTCAAAAGAAAAGGTTGACAATCTTTTCCCTCTTTATGCTTACAATGTTTTTGCACAAAGAATAAACCTCCAAATTTTTGAAACACTTTTAAAAACAGACCCTCAGACCAATGAAATAGTTCCGGGTTTAGCTGAATCATATAAGGTTAGCTCAGATGGCAAAAAATATACCTTTAAAATTAGAAAAGGGGTGTATTTTCATCCCAATCCATGTTTTTCAAATAATAAGCATTTGTTAAATGCTCACGATGTTAAATATACACTTGAGTTTGCTTGTTCGGGGCTAAAAATAAACAAGCAAAGTGCTTTACTTATTGGAAAAATAAAAGGATCAAAACAGTTTTACAATAAATCATCTAAGAAATTTTATTCAAATGGAATAGTTGGATTAAAAGTAATTGATGATTATACACTTCAAGTTGATCTTGAAAATTCTTATGCGAAATTTGATTTATTACTAACACACCCAAGTTTGTCTATATTCCCGTTAGAGGCTTATGAAAAATATGGAGATCAAATAGGTCTACATCCTGTTGGAACAGGGCCCTTTATTTTAAATAAAATGTCTTCTTCTGGAATTTTATTGTCAAAAAATAAAAATTACTGGCGATCTGACGAGTTAGGAAATAAATTGCCTTTTCTTGATACTGTAGAGATAACCTATGTAAAGACTAAAAAGAGCGAGTTGGAATCATTTAAGAAAAATCAAATAGATATGGTGATGGAAGTTCCTGTAGAGCATGTCAAAAGTATGTTTGGGAGCTTAAAAGATGCTCAAAACGGTAAAAACACACCTCACAAGGTGTATAGTCAATCTAGTTATTCGATTAATTATATCGCTTTTTCATGTGCTCAAAAACCATTTGACAACCCAAAAGTAAGAAAGGCGATAAACTTAGCAGTTGATAGGAACAGAATTGTTGAAGAGGCATTAAATGGGGAGGGTTATATGGCTAAAAATGGTATTGTTCCTGAAATGACTGGATATAATTCAGAGTTGGTCGTAGGTGTAGATTACAATCCGGATTTGGCCAGGAAACTTTTAAAAGAAGCAGGTTTTCCAAATGGAAATGGTTTTCCATCTATATCATTATGGGTCAATACCGTTAAAGGAACTCTTTCATACAATTGGTGTTTAGATTATATTAAGCAATTAAAAAAAGAACTAAATATTGACTTGAAAATAAAATTATGTAGTATTAATGAACGTGAATTGGCTATTGAAATGGGTGAAGCACTGTGTTGGAGAGCTGGGTGGGTTGCAGATTTTCCAGATGCTGAAAGCTTCTTAGGTATTTTTTACAGTGAAAATAAGTTTGGAAAAAATGGATTAAATGCATTTCAGTATATCAATGATTCATTTGACACAAGTTATTTAATGGCTTTGGTTGAAAGAGACCCAATTAAAAGAGGTGAATATCTTGTTGCTTGTGATCAACAAATAATTGATGATGCAGTTGTTGTTCCAGTCCCATCTAATATAATATTTTCACCATCATCAAAGTCTTGTTCATCTTCTAAAATAATTCTATGTGGAATTTTAACTTCTGTTGCTTGTTCTAACTGAATACCTTCTTGGAATGTACTTGTCTGTTCTTGTTCTACTCTTATTACATTCTCAAAAGTTGTATCAAGAATTTGTGTGTCTGAATCCCATGCTTGAACTGTTCCAACATGAGATGTAAGAGTATTATTTTGAGCAAAAGTTCCAGATACATCTTTTAAAACAAAGTGTCCTCTAAGTGTAACATCTGGTGGATTGTCTGCTGAATAATTAAATCCAGTATTTGTTATTTTAATAGATTTAGCTGCACCAATATCTTTTGTAGTTGCAAGAAGTTTTGCACCAGTTCCAGTTGTACTCGTGATG
>NZQU01000005.1 GCA_002696025.1 Crocinitomicaceae bacterium | reverse complement strand
GATAATGAATACAATGCTTGATCAAGAAAAAAATATTTCAAAAAAGGATTTAGATTTATTTAAAGTTGTTGATACAGCAGATGAAACATTAAATTACATCGAAGATTTTTATAAGTCTAATGTGTTAATGCCTAATTTTTGATTTTTTTAGCTTTAGTTATTCAGTTTTGTCTTAACTTTACCATTGCAGATGAATAAAGACTCCATAATAAAGAAGCTAAAAGGTTTTTTTACCTTCAAAAGGTCAAAAACAAATGAAAAAAAATCAATATTTTTTACTTGGCTTTTTTGGAAATACATCATTGTCAATTTAGGACTGGCTTTATGTCTTTATTCTATTGTGATTTTTGGAACAAGATCTTATCTTGATGACATAACCAATCATGAATCTAAAATCACATTGCCTGATTTTAAGGGTCAAAATATCGAAGATGTTAAGAGTGTTTTAGATAGCATTGGTCTTCGCTATCAAATTTCAGATTCTATTTACGATCCTAAGAAACCAAATGGAACTGTAGTCGTTCAATCACCTTTGCCTTCATCAAAAACATTGGTTAGTGTTAAACCAGGAAGAGTTGTTTTTTTTCGTGTTTCAAAAAAGAAGAAATATGTTGAAATGCCAGATTTAAAATTTAAAACAAAACGATTTGCAAAAGTTATTCTCGAGAATAGAGGTTTAAAAGTTGCTTTTAGACAAAAGCCAGTTAACCCTATTTTTGCTGGAGTAATTGTTGAGCAAATTTACAGAGGCAAACCAATAGAAAAAGGCACAAAAGTATTGGTTGGGTCAACTATTTTTCTTTATCAAGGAGATCCTATTATTGAACCCCCTGTTTTTTTGCCAAATCTTTATGGTCATACCATTAATTCTGCAAAGTCTATTCTTGATAATATGGGATTTAAATACATAGCTGTCTGTTCCGATTGCTTAACTTCTGAAGACACTCTAAGTGCTAAGGTTTTTACTCAAAGCCCAGAATATTTTAAAGGTAGAAAAGTAGGGACTTCTAAAACCATTTCTTTTTCTGCAAAGGTTGCTTTTGTTCCTCAGCCAAATATGCCATTGCCTAAAATCAATACAGGTGAAATCAATCAGGATAATAAAATTGAATAATAATAAACTTTTCTTCCCATATAAGATTATGTTGATTTACACGTTTAACTGGATATGAAATTATTTTTTATAACCTTTCTTTTTTACACTATTTCCTATGGACAAACTATAGAGATGGGGCCACTTTATTCAAATCCTAATATTGGGATCAAATCAAAATCACAATTGAAGTCATCTGTTTCAATTGATAGTACTTTTATTTACTATTCAGATACGCTTGCACTTCCATTTTTTGATGAGTTTTCTAAAAATAAATTTCAGCAATACCCAGATGATTATACTGCTCCAGGAGTTACCAGTCAATTGTATTATTATCTCCTAGATACCCTTGATCAACCTTTGCCAATTAACAAAGAGTTTACAGATCAACAAACTTTTACAAGGATATTTGATATTGTTTCGAATACTTATGTAGATTCATTACATGATACAATTTTGATTAATGTTTCAGACTTTAGTCAGTATCCTGTTACACATTCAATTCAAAATGTTTTCCCTCCGTATTACATTTATGACACAATAGGTATTCCTGATATAAGTGATACAGTTTGGATTACTAACCCATCATTTACACAGGATTCAGCTAGAATATTTTTTTCTTCAATAAATGACCCCACTAAATTATGGGTCGATGATTATGCTTATCATAATTATCGATATGCAATAAACCCTTGGTCATTAGGTGTGGTTACCTTTGATGGTCTTGATCGATATGGGTATCCATATCAAATTGGTACATCAGTTACAGATTATGCTGATGTCCTAACGTCAAAAAAAATTGACCTTTCTTCAATATCTTTATCTGACTCATTATACTTTAGTTTTTTATATCAAGCTAAAGGCTTGGGAGATGAACCAGAAAGTTCAGACTCATTAATATTAGAATTTTATGCTCCAGATTCAGATGAATGGATTCATATTTGGAGTGTTGAGGGTTCAGACATGTCTGATTTTAAAGCGACACATTTGCCTATTTTGGATCTTAAATATTTTAAAGATGCTTTTCAATTTAGATTTAAAAATTATGGTGCGTTATCTGGTGGACTTGATCATTTTCATGTTGATTATGTTTATTTGAGGAAAAATTCATTTGTTGCTGATACTTTATTTAAAGATTTTGCTTTCTCTTATCCTATTAATTCTTTGCTTAAAGATTTTACTTCGGTTCCTTGGGATCATTATAAAAACAGTTCATTAAATAATATGACGGATTCATTATTTATAAATGTTCATAATGCAAGTGAGGTTCAAGAAAACTATCAAGATGGAAAAGTAGAGGTTTATAAAAATGGTTCTTTTAGAGGAGATTTTGTATTGCCAGGATTTGATTTGGCCAATCAAAGTATAAACTATCCTGCGTTGTCGACTATTGTTTCTTCTCATGATTTGTCATCTGGTTATGAGTATGAAAAAACAGAATCAGGGCCTTTTCAAGAATTTGAAGTTGTAACTAGCGCAACAGCTCAATTTCCTAATTTAGCTTCTAATGATTCAACAGTTTTTTATCAAAAATTTCAAAATTACTACAGTTATGATGATGGTTCAGCTGAAGCAGCATTTGGACCTACAGGAAGTCAATCTAGATTGGCTATCAAGTACGATACATATGAAGCCGATTCATTAATTGGGATATCAATGCATTTTTCTCCATCTGTAAATGATGTCTCTTCTGACTTATTTTTAATAACAGTTTGGGAGGATGACAATGGTCTTCCTGGGGATGTTTTATATGAAGATGATATTTTTTTTCCAAGAAACCCTATATATAGAAATGGGCTGAATTTATTTTACACTTATTATTTTAAAGATACAGTTAAAGTTTCTGTTTCAAATTCATTTTTTGTTGGTTGGAGACAATTAGATGTAAATCGATTAAACTTAGGTTTAGATCGAAATATTGATCATTCAGACAAAATATTATATAGTGTTAATGGTGGTTTTGATTGGTTTTCATCTCCTTTTAGTGGTTCTCCAATGCTTCGCCCAGTTTTTTCAACATCATTAGATGATCAATTAAATTCTTCAGAGATTTCTCAAAATCAAAAGATTACTTTTTATCCAAATCCTACAGATGGTAAATTATCCATTGTTTCTGAATCTGATTTGAGTTCGAATAAAGTAACTTTATTTTCTTATGCTGGTCAGGAGCTTGCAATATTTAATGTAAACTCAATTGACTTAAGTCCTTTTTCTTCAGGTATCTATTTACTTAAAATAGAGGGACAGTCTGTTTTTTATAAAATTTTAAAGAAGTAGTGAATTCAGAAGAATCAAAAGAGGAAAATAATGAAGAAGGACTTTTTGAACATTATCGCTTCAATGTAGATCCTGGTCAAGTTCCGGTGAGAATAGATAAATTTCTTATGGATAGAATTGCCAATACATCAAGAAATAAAATTCAAATTGCTGCAAAAAATGGAAGCATATTAGTTGACAATAAAGTGGTTAAGCAGAATTATAAAATAAAACCAAGTGATGTAATTTCTATAGTATTGCCTTACCCAGTTCGAAATGTTGAGTTAATTCCAGAAAATATTCCTTTAAATATTCATTATGAAGATGAAGAAGTTATTCTTGTTAATAAACCGACTAATATGGTTGTGCATCCTGGCTATGCAAATTATACAGGAACATTGATTAATGCACTTTTGTATCATTTTGAAAACTTACCTAAACATAATGACGATGAACATGGACGACCAGGATTGGTTCATAGAATTGATAAGAACACTTCTGGTTTATTAGTTATTGCTAAAACAGAAAATGCTTTATCTCACCTAGCAAAGCAATTCTTTGATCATTCTACTGAGCGTAAATACTATGCATTGGTATGGGGAGATATTGAGGAGGCAGGAACAATAGAGGGGCATATTGGCAGATCTTTAAAAAACAGAAAAGTAATGACTGTTTTTCCTGATGCTGATTATGGAAAGCATGCCATTACACATTACAAGCCTATTCAAAGGTTTGGATTGGTTACGTTAATAGAATGTGAATTAGAAACTGGAAGAACACATCAAATTAGAGTTCATTTGAAGCACATCGGTCATCCACTTTTTAATGATTTAGAATATGGAGGAGATAAAATTATTAAAGGTGGAGGGGCTCAGTCTTACAAGAAATTTATAAACAACTGTTTTTCTTTACTTGATGGCCAAGCGTTACATGCAAAAAGTCTAGGTTTTAATCATCCTAAAACCAATGAGAAAGTTCATTTTGAATCTAAACTTCCTGATTCTTGGGAGGAACTTTTAAAAAAATGGAATAATTATACTTCTGATATGCGGAATTAGTTACTTATTTGTGAATAATTTTTTTACATTTGTTAATTAAACTTGCTTTATTTCTCTTTATCGTACACATATGAAAATAAATTACTTTATACCAATTTTAACTGTCTTTATATCTTTTGGTGTATACGCTCAGCCTAAATATATCAAAGAAGCACAAAAATCTTTTAACCAAGAGGACTATTTTGTCGCAGTAGAAAAATGTTCTGATGCTTATAAAAAGTTAGGGGCTAAAAAGTCTCAGTCCAAATTAAAAGCTGAAATGGGTTTTTTAATCGCTGAAAGTTACAGACACATTGAGCAGTATGTATTAGCCAATGATTGGTATGGTAAATTAATCGAACTTGGTTATGACAAAACAAATCCCGAAATATATTATCGTAAAGGGGAAATGTTAAGAATGATGAAGGAATGTGACAGGGCACTCAAATATTTTAAAGAGTATAAGAAAATTGTCCCAAAAGACACCCGTGTTGATATTTCTATTAAGTCTTGCAATGATGCTAGAAAGTTTAAAAAGAATAGAAAAAGGTACGTAATAAAAAATGTATCGGGTTTAAACAAAAGACAAATGGATATGGCTCCTATGATCGGGTCAGCAAAAAAGAATGTAATGTACTTTGCTTCCACAAGAAAAGGCTCTACTGGAGATGATGTAGATCCAATAACAGGCGAATCTTACATGGATTTGTGGAAGTCTATACTTGATAAAAAAGGAAATTGGGGTGAGCCAATGTCGGTTGACAAAAAGAATGTTGTTAATACCGACCAAAATGAAGGGACTGTCTGTTTTGACGAGAGATATAAGAAAATGCTCTTTACAAGATGCCCAAATGCTGAAAAGCAATATTTAGGGTGTGATATTTGGATTGCATCATACAGCAAGAAAAAATGGGTTAAACCTCAAAAATTAAATTTAAAAACAAGTGATACCATTTCTGTTGGTCATCCATGTTATATTAAAGGAGAAACCAAATATGATTTTAAGTTAATTTTTGCCTCTGATAGAGATGGGGGATTTGGTGGTAGAGATTTGTGGTTGGCTGAAGTTAAATATGACAAAAAGAAAAAACAATGGTTGGTTGAAAAAATTACCAATATGGGAGCAAATGTCAATACTAAATCCAATGAACTTTTTCCTACTTTAGGTTCCAATAATGAATTATTCTTTGCTTCAGATGGCCATGTTGGACTAGGGGGGCTAGATATATTTATGATTGAAAAAACTGAGGGGAAAAATGAATGGACATCAGAACCATTAAACATGGGGCTTCCTATCAATTCTCAAAACAATGATTATGCATTATGTGATATTGATGGTGTTACAGGATATTTTACTTCTGAAAGAAAAAGTTCTAATGGAGAGTTTTCTGCAGATATATATCAATACAAGTTGCCTCCAAATCTATTTAGTTTAACAGTAACTGTTCGTGAATATGGAACAAACAAGCGTATAGAAGATGCCGATGTAAATTTGATTTGTTCATCTGACAGCAAAAATTTTGCAGCTGTTAAAACCAATAAAACAGGTAAAGTTAATTGGGAGAAAATGCCAAATGGAGATCGAGTTATTTTACAAGACAAAGAATATCAAATTTCTACTGTTAAAGAAGGCTATAGTAGTATGAAGTCTAGGGATATAACAACTGTTGGAAAGAAAAAGAGTCAAAAATTTAATATTGACTTATACCTTCTTCCTGAAAAAGAAATTAAATTAACAGAGGTTCAATATGTAAGAAATCAATGGAACTTCATTCATGATTCTACTTGCATGTCTTTAGACTCTCTAACGCAGACATATAATATGCTTAAGGACTTTCCTAGGGTAAAAATTAAAATATTTTCTCATACTGATGCTAGAGGTAGTGATGAAAAAAACCGTACGCTATCTGAAAATCGTGCTAGAAAATATTATACTGAGTTAATTAAAATGGGAATCGACCCAAGAAGAATTATTCCTCAAGGGAAAGGAGAAACTCAGCCTCGAGTTTGGTATGATCCTCAATTAAAACAAACAGTAACCTTAGACGAAGCATATATCAATCAGTTTAAATCTTCTGATCCTGTTCGATATGAGTATCTTCATCAGTTAAATAGAAGGACTACAGCGAAGGTTATTGATAAGAATTGGAATAAAAAAACAGCACCACCTGCACCATCAAATGAGGAAAACAAATACTTTGATAAGTATTTAGATTATTGATATTATCATAAATAATAATGAAGAGAAAAATTCAAAAAATTCTACTTTATTTTGAATTTAAATCTTTTGGGGTTTGTAAATGGTGGGCTAACAAGTTGGGTATCGATTCATCCAAAGTTCGTTTGGCTTTTATTTACACTTCTTTTATCACTTTTGGTTCACCCTTGATTTTGTATATGGCAATGGCTTGGATACTTGACCACAAACATTATTTTAAATTTCAAAGAAAACGAAAGTCAACTATTTGGGAATTATAATTGTGAACAATCCATTTAATTATGACAAATATTTCAAATCGAATTTTAATAACTGGAAGCAATGGTTTGTTGGGGCAAAAAATAGCATTACAATGTTTAAAAAATAACATTGACTTCATTGCAACTTCATTGGGTGAGAATAGAAATACCAATATTTCACCAGAGCAATATACAGAAATGAATATCTGTGACCCAAATCAGATTTCGACCGTATTAGATTTATTTAAGCCAACTCATGTCATTCATACTGCAGCGATTACCAATGTTGATTATTGTGAGTTAAATGCAGAAAAATGTCAACAAACAAATGTTTTTGCTTCTTCCTATATATGGGATGCTTGTCAAGAAAGAAATATTCATTTTCAATTCTTATCAACAGACTTTGTTTTTGATGGTATATCAGGCAATTATTCTGAATTAGATAAAGTAAACCCACTTAGTATATATGCTAAATCAAAAGTTGACTCTGAAAATAATTTAATTCAATCTTCAAATAAGAACTGGTCTATCGTTAGAACTATTATTGTTTATGGACAAGGTATTAATTTATCAAGATCTAATGTCATATGTTGGGCAAAAGAGGCATTGTCTAAAGAACAAGAGATGAGAATAGTTGATGATCAGTATAGAGCCCCAACTTGGGCTGATGATTTGGCTTGGGCATGTTTACGAATATGTGAGTTAAATAAACAAGGTATTTACCATATTTCAGGTCCAGAAACAATGTCAATATTTGAAATAGTATCAAGAGTTGCAGAGCATTTTGATTTATCAACAAAATCACTTACTAAAACATCGAGTAAAGCCCTTTCTCAACCTGCCAAAAGGCCTCCTAAAACAGGTTTTAATTTAAATAAATCAAAAAATGAATTGGGTTATAATCCAAAGACTCTAGAGGAGACGTTAGACCTTTTAATCTAATTCGTATATTCGTGAACTATAATAAAAACACCTTTATGAAACTTCTTAAAAATTTCTTTTTATTTGCTTTAATGTCTGCTCCTTTTTCTTTTTTAGCATCATCTGACAATTCAAAAGGAATTGATGAAAAAATAGACGATGCCTTTATGCCAATCGCTGAAGCCTGGGAAGGTTTGGTTTTGACAAAAGTTGCAATTGGTAGTTATGATATACCCTTGGTTGTTTTATTATTAGTTCTTGGTGCCTCATTTTTTACAATTTATTTCTCATTTCCAAGTATTACAAGGTTTTGGCTGGCAATAAGCACTGTTAGAGGTAAATATGATGAATTGGAAGGTAGTGGTAATGATAAAGTGAAAGATGAAGTGGGCTTAACTTCTGATGGTGACGTACTAGATACAATTAAGGATGAGAGTGAAGAAGGTGAGGTTACTCATTTTCAGGCACTTGCTACCGCTGTTTCTGGAACAGTAGGTTTAGGTAATATTGCTGGTGTTGCAGTTGCCATAGCCCTGGGCGGACCTGGCGCAACATTTTGGATGATCGTTTGTGGGTTGATTGGAATGGCAACTAAGTTTGTTGAGTGTACGCTTGGAGTAAAATATAGAGATGTAGATAGTGATGGCTCTGTATAT
>NZQU01000004.1 GCA_002696025.1 Crocinitomicaceae bacterium | reverse complement strand
TACCTAAAAACTTCACTTTTCAATAGCTTTCATCTCATTGATTCTTTTTTGAATGAGCACAATCAATATTGAAAACATTAATGCTCCCATAAAACTAACAAGAACCATAATCATTCTTTTGGGGCGATCTTTTTTATCTGCAACTGTCGCATGGTCAACAATAAATGTATGGTTAAATTTAGCATTTGCATCAGATTCAGCTTGGTCATAAGCGACTTGAAATTTCTCTATTTTAGCAATTTTTTCATTTCTCATGTATTCCAATCCATCATAAATAGAGCCGTATTTTAAATTTGCGTCAATTTTTTCTTTCATTTCTTGTCTGTCATTTTTATTTTTTGCTTCAACATATGCTTGGAAAAGCCCTTGCCTTGCATCAAGAGATATGACGCCGAGTTCAGAAAGACTATCTAATTTAGACAATAGAACATTTCGTTCTTTTTCGAGAATTATTTTTTTTCTTTGGCTGATTTCAAAAGCCATTCTAGTTCTATTTGAAATCATTTCATTTTTAACAGTATCAATTAATTTAACAATTGTATTTGCCATTTGTGACGCGAGAATTGGGTCGCGGTCAAGCACGTCTATTCTAATAGATCCATATCTAGTTCTAGTGTAGGAGAAGTGCTCATTGTATGCCTTAATTAATTTATAATTTTTGTTGTTATCATTCTTTTCAATTTCATAGTGCTTGAAAAGATTGAATTTTTTTACTATTCTATTTCTAATTCTAGATGACTGAAGAATTTGGATCAATTGTTCAGCTTGTTCCTCTTCCCCAAAATCCATTGAGGATGCCTTTGCAATTCTTTGTTCAGAAAATGAGACTGTAGAGGTTGCTGCAGGAAAGACAATTGCTGTTGACAGATACAATGGTGTTATAAGTAATGATATAACAACTGAGATTACAGATACTGTTCCGGTTAGAATAATAATAAATTTTCTTTTATTCCAAAGTGTTTCGAAAAAAAGAAATCTATGTGATGATAAGTCGTCCATTTGTTTTATATAATATGATGCAAAATTAATTAATATAAGGGATTGGAATATAAAGCTTTACTTTTTTTAATGTTTTCAAGTTTAAACTTTAGATGCTTCCCTTCTTTATAAATGCATTTTTAAGTTCATTTATATCTATAAATCTTAAAATAAATAATCCGGGTATTCCAATAGATAATTGAATTACTAAAAGAAATTGATTGTCAATAAATAGGATGCTTATACTTAGAAGTGAACCAATAAAAATAAGATAAGCAAAAATGCTTTTTAATTTAATAGGGAAATTAATAATAGATTTAGCCAATATAAATTGAGAAATAGCAACCATACCTTGAGTTATTAGCATTGTAATAGCAGCTCCCTCTGCACCAAGTCTTGGTGTTAAACTAAGATTCAAGGTGATGTTAATAATAATCGCAATTATCGATATGAAGCACAGTTGTTTTAAATTTCCGTTTGCTGTTAAAAGGGTTCCAAATATAAAGTTTAAGCTAATGCCAATAAAACCAATCATAAGCCATCTAAAAGAAAGTGCGGCTTCATGAATATTTTGATCGTAAATCAAACCTAAGATTAACTCGGCATTAAATAACAAGGTGATGACTACAAATATAGAGCCTCCCATAAGTAAGTTTCCAGCAGTATTTAATAATGGGAAAACCTCATGTTTGGCTTTTTTTATTTGCCTTGAAAACATGGGGTATAATACTCCAACGAATACCATTCCAAACATATAAAGAGCATCTAAGAGTCTAAACCCCTGCGCATATATCCCTGTTTGAAATTGTCCATCCGGATGAATCCTTTCTAAAATCACAGAGTCTGATCGGGTATATAAAATCATTAGTAATATTAATACAGCATATGGGATGCTTTTTTTTATTAAATCAAATGAAAATGGTAGGTCTAAAAAGAAATCTTTTGCATTTATTTTTCTTAACAATAAAAATAACGCAACCACTACAGTAATTAAGTAGCAAATAGTTTGAATTCCTATGAACCAGAATATCTCAAATGATTCATTTGTAATGGGAGCGTATAAAACAAATCCACATAATAGAATTAATAGTGATTTGTCTAAAACAGAAATAATGGCATCAGTTTTAAATAAATGAAACCCCGAGAAATAGCTTCTTGAAAATTGAATAATCATAATTAATAGTTGATTAAACATTAAAAAAGCCAACATTAAAAATTGCTTTTCTCCATATCCAATCACGTATCCAATTGAAAGAGTAAACAATGTATAAACAATAAAAAGCACAAATCTTAAGACCATTACTTTTCCAAAATAGTCAGCTGCCTTTTGTGGGTCTTGGGCCACTTTTTTTGTGGTGTAGTTGTTAATTCCAATGTCTAAAACAATATTAAAAAGTATAGAGAGGTTTAACAAAGAGAAATAAGTTCCATAATCATTTGGTCCAACCCTATTTTGTACAACCGCATCAATACCGAAAAGAGCAAGTGGTTTGATTAAAATATTAAGCAAAAGCGTAATAAACAGACCAGAAAAAAATATGCGTTGCATTTTGTTAAAATAGGTGCAAATGTAGAGATGAATTATTTATTAATAGCTTTATTATCATAAAAAAATAAGGCCTAATAAATTAATACTTCAACATTACTTTATTATTAGTTTAAATCCTTTACCATGAACGTTCATGATTTCAATATTATTATCCTCGAGAAGCATTTTTCTTAGTTTAGCGATGTAAACATCCATGCTTCTTCCATTAAAATAATTGTCATCACCCCAAACAGCTCTTAAAGTTGCTTGTCTGTCAAGGATAATATTTTGGTTTTTTACCAATAAATTAAGTAAGTCATTCTCTTTAGTTGTAAGTTTTTTTATTCCATTTGAAAGGTGTAATAGGCGAAGTTCAGGCTCATATTTTATGCTTCCAATCATCAGATTAGAATTAATGTTGACTTCTTTTGGAGATGACCTTTTTAGTATTGCTGTTATTCTAGCAACTAATTCTTCCATTGAAAATGGTTTGCTAAGGTAATCATCTGCCCCAATAGCAAATCCCTTTAATTTGTCTTCTTGCTGTCCTTTAGCAGTCAAAAATAAGATCGGAACTGATTTATCAACTTCTCTAATTTCTTCAGCTAATTTAAACCCATCCATAATAGGCATCATGACATCAAAAACGCAAAATGAAAAAGAACCATCAATAAATGTGGTATATGCTTCTTTGCCATTTTTACATAAAACGACTTTGAATCCTTTTTTTGTTAAATAATTTGATAACAATCCCCCAAGATTTTCATCATCTTCAGCTAATAATATCCGTGTTTCAGGTTTAGACATCATGTATATTTTTAAATATTATTGTAAAAACTGTTCCTTTCCCAAATTCACTATTGACCGTTATTTCCCATCCATAATGGTTTATAATACCTTTGGCATAATTTAATCCAAGCCCAAACCCTTTTACATTATGAATGTTTCCAGTTGGAACTCGGTACAATTTATCAAAAATTCTTGGAAGATGTTCTTTTTTTATGCCAATTCCTTGATCTTTTATAATAAGTTTTAATTCTCCATCCGCCTCTATTAATGAGATATCAATAACTAGGCTTTCAGAGCTATATTTTATAGCATTATCAATTAAATTAGAAATTGCATTGGTTAAATGGAGTTTATCACAGGAGTGATAATATTCTTTGTCAAGTATATTAATATTGAGGCTTCCATTAAGGCTGTTTATTCTAAATGAAAATTGATTGCTTATATTTCTAACCAACTCATTGATGTTTGTGTTTTCATTTTCAAGTTCCATTTTTCCTTTCATCATGATGGCACTTTGAAGAATGCCATCAACCAATTTCGATAGACGTTTGTTCTCAGCATCTATCATGTTAACATATGGGGCTATATTGTTTTTATCTTCTTCTGAAATAACATCATCATCACCAAGTGCTTCACAGGCCAAAGCAATTGTGGAAATAGGTGTTTTAAATTCATGAGTCATATTCGATATAAAATCAGTTCTTAATTCAGTAAATCTTTTTTGAAGCAATATTGTTTTGTACATGAAGAAAAGTGAAAGACCAACTAAAATGACGAGTAATAAAGTCACATATAAGGATGTTTTCATTCCATCAAATATATATGTGTTTTTGTCAGGGAAATATATATATAACCAAAGGTTATTGCTCAATATATCACTAGGATACAATTTTGTTTTTCCACATTTTTTTTTGTTTAAACTTGAGCTATAATTCTTGATGTCCTCTTTGTATTTTAATGGTTTTCCTTTATGATTCACAATCATAAAACTGTAGTTCTTGGGAAGATCATCATCTGCTATTTCCGACTTTACAATTGAGTCAAGAAAAAGAATATTAACCTCTCTTTGGTTTGCATTTTTAACAGAGTCCGGAAAAGTCCTAAACATCATGTCGTTAACAGTTTTGGCCTTTTTGAAAATTTCTTGTAAAACTTGCTGATTTAACTCGATTGATGTTTTGATTGAATCTCTGGGAGGTATTTTTTTAATATTGTAATTAAAAAGCTCCTCTACCTTGTATATGTCTCTTGTAATTACTTTTTCTTCTTTAGAATTGCCTAATGAATCTATTGATGTTCCCTCTACAATTAGATAGTTGTTTATTGTTCCATTTAAATCAATAAGTGTATCATGAATGGATGCATCTTTGGTTTCAAATAATTTTCTAAATTCTTTCTTTAAAACTGATTGATATTCAAGTTGAAAATCATTTTTAATGATTTTCATGTATCTTCTTATGTCTTCTGCTTTCTCATGCCTTATGGTGATTCTTTCAAGAGAGGTTGATCGATTTGTGTTAAATTGAGTGAGTTTACGGTCATAAATCTGTGATGTCTGATATGCTTGAATAATGAATAACGAGATTATTGAAACAGCTAGAGATATGACAATAATATTTAATCTGTATTTATTCATTATACGGAAAAGATTTATTAAATGTAATTAAATCATTGTTAAAATAAATCAATTACAAGCAATCATAATAAATATATTGTCTTGTTTTTCTAACTTAGCAATTCCTATGTATTATAAAATTTTGTTTTTTTTATGAAAAAAAATATTCCACCATTTATTCTTTTATTTACTTTTCTATCTTTTGTTTTGCTCACTTCACAAAAATGTTCTGAAAGCCAAAAAGAATTGCCAGAATCTAACGTTTATCCAGTTAATCCAATCGATTTTTCTCAAAGCATGCTTCTTTATATAAAATCGGAGTTGCCATTTAGGGCCTACTTGGATACATTAGAGCAAATCAATTTAAAAAAGTTACACTCTGAATTAAATACACCAAATAAAAAGCTTGCTTTTTGGATAAATACATATAATTCCCTTGTTCAAATTCGATTGCTTGAAAATCCAAATCTTTTTGAAGATAAAAACGCTTTTTTTAAAAAAAATGACATACTAATTGGTGGTGAAAAACTAAGTCTTAACGACATAGAAAATGGCATTATGCGATTAAAGACAGATGAAAATATCACCAATCTTTTTATCACAAAAAAATTCATGCTTAAAACACTTGAGAATAGGATTCATTTCACTTTAAATTGTGGTGCGACTTCATGTCCGGCAATTGCCTATTATAACCCTGATGAATTAGAACAGCAGTTAGAGGATGCAACACGGTTTTATGTTGAAAACAACTGTGAATATAATGCTGAGAAGAATGAAGTGTTGATTAGTGAACTTTTTTCTTGGTTTAAAGATGACTTTAGTGGGGAAGATGGAGTTGTAGAGTTTCTTAAAAAATATAATTTAATCCCTAAAGATAAATCCCCCACAATTCTTTTTAAAAAATATGATTGGGGAGTTAAACCAGCAAATTTCAATTGAAAAGATGACAGTAGGGGTTATAATTCCTGCATTTAATGAAGCGCTTTCTATTAAAAAAGTAGTTCAAGATTTGCCCAAAAATATAATTGCAGAGATCGTTGTTGTAAACAATGGCTCTACAGATGATACTGCGTTAATTGCTGAGAAAAACGGAGCGGTTGTCTTGACTGAAAATAGACGAGGTTATGGATGGGCATGTTTAAAAGGAATGGAATATCTGAAAAAAAAAGACATTGAAATAGTTGTTTTTTTAGATGGAGATTATTCAGATGATCCAAAAGAAATCACTCAATTAATCGAGCCAATTAAAAAAAATGAATACGAATTTGTTGTTGGTTCTAGAGTATTAGGCAAGCGTCAAAAAGGCTCACTTAAAGCCCATCAAATATTTGGCAATAAACTAGCAACTTTTTTGATTCGAATTTTTTTTGGAGGTCTGTTTACTGATCTTGGTCCTTTTAGGGCAATAAAACACGAGTCTCTTTCTAAGCTATCTATGAAAGATAAAACTTATGGATGGACTGTTGAAATGCAAATTAAGGCAGTAAAACAGAGGCTTAAATATATGGAGGTGCCCGTAAGTTATAAGCCTCGTATTGGTAAATCAAAAGTTTCAGGTACAATTAAAGGATCTATTAAAGCCGGAACAATTATATTATTGTGGATTTTTAAAAGTTTGTTTAAGTAATGGAGAGTGTTCTTTCATATTTGTTTTATTTCTTAGCATCTATTTTTTTAATATATGCACTGTTGCAATTTCGCTTAGGCATCTATTTTTTGCGTTCTTTTTTCTATGGTTCAGCAGTAAAACAAAATTCCTTAGGGGTATTTCCAAAAGTAACCATTCAACTCCCAGTATATAATGAAAAAAATGTTGTTTTGGATCTTTTAAATGCCATTGAAAATATTGATTATCCACGCCATTTATTGCAGGTACAAATTTTAGATGATTCAACCGATGAAACCAGTTCTTTAATATCTATTTTTATAAAAAACAACAACTTAAAGACTGCTTTTGAGCATATATGCAGAGATAATAGAGATGGTTACAAAGCTGGGGCATTAGATGCGGCATTAAAACAATCAACTGGCGAATACATTGCGATTTTTGATGCTGACTTTATTCCTCCAAAAGACTTTTTAATCAATACATTGCCTTATTTTAAAAATAAAGAGATTGCTTTTGTACAAACCAGATGGGGACATGCAAATGAAGGTCTATCGATCCTAACTAAAATTCAAGCTTTTGCTTTGGATATGCACTTTACAGTAGAGCAAGAAGGGCGTTATTTCAGCGGAGATTTCATTCAATTTAATGGTACTGGTGGAATACTAAAAAAATCAGTAATTGATGAGGCGGGAGGTTGGAGCAGTGATACTGTGACTGAAGATTTAGATTTGTCCTTTAGAATACAGCTTTTAAATTACAAGGGGGTTTATGCCTCTGATATAATATGTCCAGCAGAGCTTCCAACCACAATAGAGGCTCTAAGAATTCAACAAACAAGGTGGATTGGTGGTGGTGCATCATGTTTTAATAAGTTAAATAAAAAAGTATTGTTTTCATCGAATATATCACGGTCAAAAAGGTTTTTTGCACTTGTTCACCTTTTTCACTCTTCGATGTTTTTATTTCTTTTTTCAATGTTATTGCTGAGTATTTTTTCTTCTATTTTTTATAGTTCTAATTATGAGCCTGTTGGGTTTATTGCAAGTTTAATTTTTACTTTTTCACTTTTAAGTTTGATTTTTATTTATGGAATTGGTTTTTGGATTGGAAATAAAAGAAAGATTGGAGATTTCCCTAAATTTTTATTTTGTTTCCTCTTGTTTATAGCTCTTAATTTTGGCATGAGTTTAAATAATATTATTGCAATTATTAATGGTTACAGAAAGAAAGTTTTAGTATTC
>NZQU01000003.1 GCA_002696025.1 Crocinitomicaceae bacterium | reverse complement strand
TTATTTTTTTATCAGAACTATTGATTAAGGCGACTGATTTTAATTTAGTAAATGAATAGTTGGCAGAATTTTTTTGAGTTAAAAAATGATAAAAATGAGCTTTAAAGCTATTATTTTTCTCTAGTTTTTGATCAAAAGATACTTCATTTCTCATAGCATTTAACATGCTATCAAGCACAATCTCTTGTTTGTTTAGGTCTATTTGAGAACAAACACTTGAAGAGAAAGAAAAAAGAGTAAGTAATAATATAATTCTCATTGTATTTATAGAAACGAAAAAGTTATATGAAAGTTACTAGAATGCAAATTTAATGGAATTATAATTTGTGGATTATTTTACTTTGTATTTCTTTACTTTTATGAGCTTTATTTTACTAATTTTGCAACAATTTATTAAGATTTTTTTTATGTCATTAAATAGCTTTGATAAAATAAAAGAAGGACTCACCTTTGATGATGTTCTTTTGGTTCCTGCTTTTTCAAAAGTTTTACCTAGGGATGTTTCTGTTTCAAGTAAATTCTCAAGAAATATTTCTTTGAATTCACCTATCGTATCTGCTGCAATGGATACTGTTACCACAGCTAAGCTTGCGATTTCAATTGCTCAACAAGGTGGTATCGGTGTGATTCATAAAAATATGACAATTGAACAGCAAGCTAAAGAAGTAAGAAAAGTTAAAAGATCTGAAAGTGGAATGATTATAGATCCTATTACATTATCAGAATCTGCAATTGTTAGAGATGCTTTAGCTTTAATGAAGGAATATAAAATCGGTGGGATACCCGTAGTTGATGAAAATGGATATTTAAAGGGAATTGTTACCAATAGAGATTTACGTTTTGAAAAAAACTTAGTTCGTCCTATACCTGAAGTAATGACTTCTGAGAACATTGTAACCACATCCGAAAGTACTGATTTAGTAACTGCAGAAGGAATTTTACAAGCAAATAAAATTGAAAAACTCCCGGTTGTTGATGATTCCAATAAATTGATTGGATTAATTACATATAGAGACATTATAAAAGTCAAAGAGCATCCAAATTCTTGTAAAGATGACCTAGGAAGATTAAGGGTTGCTGCAGCTGTTGGTGTCACCCATGATACTGTTCAAAGAGTAGATGCATTGGTAGATGCAAGTGTTGATGCAATAGTTATTGATACGGCTCATGGACATACACAAGGTGTTATAACGATGTTGCATGAAATAAAAAAACATTACCCAAAACTAGATGTTGTTGTTGGTAACATTGCTACTGCAGAAGCTGCAAAGTTTTTAGTTGATGCAGGTGCTGATGCAGTTAAAGTTGGTATTGGACCAGGTTCAATTTGTACAACCAGAGTCATTGCTGGTGTTGGTGTCCCTCAACTAACAGCCATAAACGATGTTGCGATTGCTCTTAAAGGCACTGGTGTACCTATTATAGCTGATGGTGGAATCAGGTATACTGGTGATGTTGTTAAAGCTCTTGCATCTGGTGCTGATTCTGTTATGTTGGGTTCAATGTTTGCCGGAGTTGAAGAATCACCGGGTGAAACAATTATATATGAAGGTAGAAAGTTTAAATCTTATAGAGGTATGGGGTCTATTGAAGCCATGCAAAAAGGATCTAAAGATCGTTATTTTCAGGATGCTGAAGATGATATAAATAAACTTGTTCCTGAAGGTATATCTGGTAGAGTTCCTTACAAAGGTGATTTAATTGAAGTAATGCATCAAATTATAGGTGGCTTAAGAGCTGGCATGGGGTATTGTGGTGCTGAAACTATTGAAAAATTAAAAGGCACCAAGTTTGTTCGAATAACTTCTGCAGGTGTAAGAGAATCTCATCCACATGATGTCAGTATTTCAAGAGAAGCACCTAATTATAGTATTAAATAAATCATTCAATCAAAAAATAAATATTAAATCATTTCGTTAAACTAATTTCTAATTTCTAATTTCTAATTTTTACTTAAAAATGAATTATAAATCTTATTCCTTATTACTTAGTATTCTTTTAATCTTATCATGTTGCAAGATTAAAAAAGAAACAATCATTCAAGTTAATGATCAGAAAGTTTCAAAATCTGAATTTCTTCAAATCTATCTTAAAAATAATAACGACCCTAAATATGATAAAGAATCATTAGATGAATATATGGATCTATTCACAAAATTTAAATTGAAAGTTGTTGAGGCTGAAAAACTAGGGTATGATACCATTCCTAAATTGGTGAGAGAATTGAATGGCTATAAGAAACAACTTTCTTTACCTTATCTAATAGACTCCTCTAAAAATGAATCTTTAGTTAAAGAAGCTTATTCAAGAATTAAAAAGGAAATTCGTGCTTCTCATATTCTAGTTAAAATGCCTAAAAATCCGACGCCAAAGGATACTTTAATGGCTTATAATAAATTAGTTAATATTAAAAAAAGACTTGAGAAAGGAGAAGATTTTGCAATGATAGCAAAATCAAAAAATGGATCTGACGACCCATCTGCTGCAAATAACGGTGGTGATTTAGGCTTCTTTAGTGCCTTTCAAATGATTTATCCATTTGAAGAAAAAGCTTACAATACAAAAGTTGGCCAAATTAGTGATCCTTTTAGAACCAGATTTGGATATCATATTTTAAAAGTTACAGATCAACGTGAGGCAAGGGGAACTATGAAGGCAGCTCATTTAATGGTGGCAATCCCTAAAAATGAAAAAGAAGATTATGTTAGTTCGCTTAAGAAAATAAATGAAATTCACTCAAAGCTTGTTAATGGTGAAGCAACATGGGAGCAGCTTGTTGAATTACATTCAGATGACCCTTCTACAAATAAAAAAGCTGGATTATTACCTATTTTTGGTTCTGGAAGTAAAACCAGAATGCTTCCCATTTTTGAAGAAACTGCATTTTCTCTTAATAATGATGGTGATATCAGTACTCCTATTAAAACGGATTATGGCTACCATATCATTAAAAGAGTTGAGAAAATAGATGTTAAATCTTTTAAAGAACTTAAAAAAGAAATACAAGCAAAAGTTAATAAAGACATTAGGTCTAAAAAAACACAAAGTACATTTGTTGAAAAATTAAAAATTAAATATGCTGCAAAAGAATATCGAGAAAATTTAACATGGTTTTACAACAATGTAGACTCTACATATTTTACAGGAAAATGGGATCCAAAGAGCCTTTCGTCAAACAAAGTTCTTTTTACATTACCTAAATCAAAATACAATCAAACAGATTTTTACTCATATTTAATTAAGAATTGGAGAGGCTTGCCTAAAGTGGATGTTAAATCATTGGTTGACAAACAATTTAAAAAATGGCAAAAATCAGTTGTATTGTTGTATGAAGAGAATCAATTGCCCAATAAGTATCCAAAATATAAAGCTTTGGTTAAAGAATACCATGATGGTGTTTTGTTATATGAAATCATGTCTGATATGGTATGGAATAAAGCCGTTAAAGATACTTTAGGTTTGAAAGATTATTTCAAAAGCAATCAAAATAAATATGTTTGGCCTAAAAGGATTGATGCTACTGTATATGAATGTTTAAATCAAAATATTGCAGAGCAAGTTTTTATTATGTTAGATGTTGATACAAATACAAGTAAGGAGATTATTGAAAAAATAAATGCATCTTCAGAATTAAATTTAAGTGTGAAGATGAATAAGTTTGACCCAATAACTACTGACTTTTTAAAGAATGATTTATCTAAGGGCAGAAATATTCCTTATGAAAAGGATAAAAAACATTACGTTGTGGTTGTTCATGAATTTCTTCCATCAATGAACAAGGAATTAAATGAGACAAAAGGTTTGGTAATATCAGACTATCAACAACATCTTGAAAAGAATTGGATTGATGAACTTAAAAGTAAGCATGAAATTAAGGTTAATTACAAAGCCTTATATTCTTTAGGTGATAAAAAATAATTTGAATGCACAATTTTAAAATTTTAATCTTCTTGTTATTACCTTCTTTTTATTTTGGACAGGTAATAGATAAAATTGTTGCACAGGTTGGAGATAATATCATTTTATTATCTGATATACAAGCTCAAAAATTAAATTTAATTCAAGACGGTAGAGAATTAGATGAAAATGTCGATTGCTTTATTCTAGAAGAATTGTTATACCAAGAATTACTTCTTAACCAAGCCATGCTTGATAGTATCGAAATTAAAGATGATCAAGTTGATGCTGAAATGGAAAATAGATTAAGGTATCTTCAAAATAAAATGGGGAGTAGGCAAAAGCTAGAGGAGTTTTACGGTAAAACAACATTGCAAATTAAAGATGAATTTAGAGTTCAAATTAAAAATCAAATGCTTTCTCAGGAAATGCAAAGAACCATAACGGCTGAAGTTTCTGTTACCCCAAAAGAGGTAAAGTCTTTTTATAAAAATATTCCCGAGGATAGTATTCCATTTATAAATATGAAGTTGAGTTTTCAGCAGATAGTATTTTATCCAGAAATCACCCCTGATGACAAAAAAAGATCAATGGATAAATTGACAGAAATAAGAGGGGCTATTGTTGATGGTAAAAAATCTTTTGAAACCATGGCAAGGATTCACTCTATGGATCCAGGAAGTGCTCAACAAGGTGGATTGATTTCAGCCTCTAAAGGAATGATGGTTCCTCAATTTGAATCTACAGTATTTAATTTAAAACCAGGTGAAGTTTCAGATGTATTTGAGACTGATTATGGATTTCATATATTAAAATTAATATCGCGTTTGGGAGACGATTATACTTGTAAACATATTCTTATTATGCCTGAGTTTAGTAACGATGCTATCAATGAAGCAGCTTTAAAAATGGACACTTGTTACAATCTTTTAAATAAAAATGAAATTACTTGGAATGATGCTGTTGTTTTATATTCAAATGATTCTAGAACAAAACAAAACAAAGGTATTATCACCAATCCTATTACTGGAGAACAAACTTGGGATATGAAGGATTTAAATGAAGTTGATCAGCAAATTTATCTTTTAACTGATGCATTGGAAAAGGGAGGTATTTCTCAACCTAGTTTATACAGTGATATTTTTGAAAGAAAGCAGGGAATAAGAATTGTGAGGCTTTTAAATAGATACGAACCTCACAAAGCTAATTTAAACAAAGATTATTCTTTAATTAAGAGGGCTGCTGAAAATGATAAAAAACAAAGAACAATTGATAATTGGATCAAGTCTAAAATAAGCAATGCTTATGTTCGTATAGATCAATCTTATCACAATTGTTCATTTAGAAACAATTGGTTAAACTATATTCATTAAATAATAACTATGTCCGATACTCAAAATCTAGATCAATTTGTAAATGATTTTAATAATTTAAAAAATGAAATTCATAAAGTCATTATAGGTCAAGATGATGTTGTAAATCAAGTATTAATTTCAATGTTTTCAAATGGTCATTGCCTTTTAGTAGGTGTTCCTGGATTGGCCAAAACTTTATTGGTAAATTCTATAGCTAAAACGCTTGGACTTGGTTTTAATAGAATTCAGTTTACTCCTGATTTAATGCCCTCAGACATAATTGGTTCAGAAATTTTAGATGAAAATAGATCTTTTAAGTTTATTAAAGGCCCACTTTTTTCAAATATTATTTTAGCAGATGAAATTAACAGAACACCTCCTAAAACCCAATCAGCTTTATTAGAAGCAATGCAAGAACGATCTGTAAGTGCTGCTGGTGAAACACGATTACTTCCTTCTCCATTTTTTGTATTGGCAACTCAAAATCCAATTGAACAAGAAGGAACATATCCACTTCCAGAAGCTCAACTTGATAGGTTTATGTTTAATATTTGGGTTGATTATCCATCTTATAATGAAGAGCTTTCTATTGTTAAATCAACTACTGTTGATGATGAAGTGACATTAAATACGGTCTTGTCTTCTGATCAAATCGAGATGTATCAGAATCTAATTAGAAAAATACCAGTTGCAGATAATGTTGTTGAATATGCTGTTTCTTTAGCAAATAAAACAAGAGTTAATTCTGAATTGGCTCATGAAATCACTAAGAAATACATTACTTGGGGTGCAGGGCCAAGGGCCTCTCAATTTTTAATTCTTGGTGCCAAAACACATGCTGCAGCAAATGGTAAATATTCTCCAGATATTGAAGATGTTAAATCTGTGGCAAAACCAATATTAAGGCATCGTTTGGTTCGTAATTATAGAGCTGAAGCTGAAGGTTATACTATGGATCGGATTATAGATGAGTTACTTTAAATTAAATTATGTTTGATTTTGAGGTTCTTTTAAGTTGGAATGGTTTATTTTTTTTAATGATTCTTTCAGTTTTAGAGATTGTACTTGGAATAGATAATATTTTATTTATCAGCATAGTAACGGATGACTTACCAGAAAATAAAAAAAATAAAATACGGTCTTTAGGTCTTTCTATAGCATTGCTTCTTCGTCTTGCTTTATTAAGTGTTGTATCATGGGTTATTGGTTTAACAGAACCTTTGTTTACTGTATTTTCTAAATCATTTTCTGCTCAAAGTCTAGTTTTGTTTTTGGGAGGTATTTTTCTTATTTATAAAAGTGTTCAAGAACTTCATAAGAGTGTATCTTTTCCCAATAAGAAGAATAAATCTAAGCTAAGTAGTGTTTTTTGGATTATTCTTCAAATTGTTTTAATTGATTTGGTTTTTAGCTTTGACTCTATTATATCGGCTATTGGAATGACGAATGGGATGGAGGATGAACTAAATGGAAACCCTATTGTTATTATATATTTGGCCATAATTATATCAATGGTTAGTATGTTGTTATTTGCAAATAGAATTGGGCAGTTTATTAAAAATTATCCAACATTTAAATTAATTGCACTTGGTTTTTTAGTTACAATAGGCGTTCTATTGGTTGCAGATGCTTTTGGTCATCATATTCCAAAAGGTTATTTGTATTTTGCATTGGTATTTTCATTTTTAATAGAATTATTTAATATCAGAATTAGAAATATAAAAAAAACAGAAATTTAATTTATTAACATGGATCGTGGATTTGATTTTCGTTTAGTAATTATTTTTTTATTGGTAACATTACTAATAATAGTTTTAATTATTCTTTATAAATATTTATTAAATTATTTTTCAAAAGATAGGCTTAAAACTGAGGAGTACTGTGTTCTTTATTCTTTAGAAAGTAACTCCCCAAAAGGAGAGGTAGAGTTTTATTTTACCGTTCCAGATGATCAAATTCATGTTTCATTTCAAATTTTAAATGAAAAATGGGAATTACACAAAGAATTAAAATCTGAAGTGATTTCAAAAGGTGGTACAATCATTAATTTCAATCTTGATGAATTAGATGAAGGGCTGTATTATTATGGTATTGTAACGCCTAAACAAGAAACCTTCAAAAAGTTGTATATCAACTGAGTGTTAGAACTTATAACTCAAACCAAAGCTTGGTAAAATTGGAAATTGATAGATTTCTTCTTGTGTAACTCTATTTACATAAAAGATATTGTTTCTATTGTAAACATTAGTAACACTTGCAACCAGCTCAATTTCATCTTCATTTTTAAATTTAAATCGTTTTTTAATAGTTATATCCATTCGGTGATAGTATGGTAATCTTTCGCTGTTAAAATCTCCAAGCATTGTAGAAATGTTTGAGGCATTTGTAGTTGTATAATCAGTTGTTAAGCCGTTATTGAAATTTTCTGATTGATAAAATCCTGCCGTTGGTGTAAATGGTAGACCAGAACCAAGATTCCATCTGATATTTAGTTCTAAGTCTTTTTTCTTTCCAAACATGTATGAGCCAACCAAATTGATGTTGTGTCTTCTATCAAATACTGGGAAGTATTCAATAAAACCATCCCATCTAGTTGAGTAACCATATGAATAAACGCTCCATATAAAAACTCGATTTTTTACATATTTTAATAACAAGTCAACTCCATATGATTGTCCTGATTCAATAATGAAATCTTTTTTGTAAACATCAGCAATTTGAGAAAACTCTGCAATATCATCATAAGTTTTATTTTGATTGATATTACTAAGCTGGCTAAAATGTTTGTAATACCCCTCAACATTTATAGAAAGGTTTTTAACGATGTCTAATTCAAATCCACCAATAGCGTGCCATGCATACTGAAGCCCATTAGGTGTTTCTCTTACAATTGCATTTCCATCTTGATCAAGATATTGAGTAACATGTTCTGACTGAACATTTGTTGGTGCGGAAAGTAGACCATTAAATAAATTGACAACATCACGATCAGATGAAGCAGAGGTAAAGTTTTGAGAAAATCTCCCACCAGAAAATTTAAGCCTGAATTTATCGCTTGCATTATATTTTACTCCAAGTCGTGGCTCGGGCGATATTGTTCCAAGAGAGGCGTAAACTTGCATTCTTATACTGGGTTGAATCACCCATTTTCCAGGAATAAATCTACAGTTAAAATAACCACCAATTTCTGTTGTGAAGTTTGCGGCTTCAATTTTTCTTTTTACCTCATTATAAGTAATAAAGTTGGTATTAAAACCACCTATATTTATTCCATAATTTAATTCACCTTCATTTTTAATAAAATAAGTAAAGTCAAAACCCAAATCAAAACCTCCAATTCTACTATATCTTGGCTCTAGTCCAGTTTCTGAAAAAGTAGTTTCATAACTACTACCATTAACATGACCTTTAATTAATATTGGTGTACTGCTAGGTACCAACATGAAATTTATTCCACCTCCAGAAGCTTTCCAGTTTAAATCAGCAACACTATAGTTTACACTGTCTTGATTGTGAAACCCAAAGGCACTAAATTTTGATCCATTTTTACTATTAAAAGTAAGTTTTCCATATAAATCAGTAAAATTAAATGGCAATCCATTTCCATCATTAATGTTAGGGTATAGAGTTTTAGATGTGTAGTCTAATAAACTATGTTTTGCAGAAAATATATAAGATCCAACAGCTGGTTCATTGTCTTTGATTTTCGCCATAGGACCTTCAAGCACAACTTTTGCCAAAAAAGGTGAACTCGATATTTTACCCCCAAATTCTTTTCTGTTTCCATCGCGATAGCTTATGTCCATAACAGAAGATATCCTGCCTCCATATTTTGCATCAAAACCACCAGTATACACATCAACATTTTTAACCAACTCTGTTTCAAAAATTGAAAAGAAGCCAATAGAGTGAAATGGATTATAGATCGTCATTCCATCAAGTAATATTTTGTTTTGAATAGGTGTTCCACCTCTAACATAAAGCTGCCCACCTTGATCTCCTGTTGTAACAACCCCAGGGGTAACACTGAATGCACCTATAATGTCATTTTCACCTCCTACACTAGGTATTATTTCTAGAGTTTTTTGATCTAATTTAAGTTGTGATATTAAAACCTGTTTTTTCTTTTGAGCATTTTCGGTATTGATTGTGACTTGATCAATTTCAGTAATAGATTCTAGTTTTGAAAGTTCAAAACGAATGTTGCTAATTCCTTTTACTTTATCTACAGATAATGATTTAATTTGTTTTTGATATGAGGGACTTTCTATCTTAAGAACAAAACTTCCTTTGTTAATTTTAGGAATATTAAAAAACCCGTTTAAATCACTTATTGCTCCAGCAACTATTGAACTATCAGAGGCCTTTAAAAGTTTAACCTTTTCGTACGCAATAGGCTCGCCTGATGATTTATCAAAAATAAAGCCTCTTATGGTATAATCTTGTGAAAAGATTGAAAAATGAATTATACTAAGGAGTAAAGTGAGTTTAAGTTTCATGCTATTGCAAAATATTTAGACATCGAAAATACAATTTTTTTAAAGAAAAAATCTTTTAATATTGAAGAATAATATCAGTCGTATCAAAAATGGTAGTATTAACTGACAAAAGGTTTTGTGTACTTGTTCCTACAAGCCAATAATAGATTGAATAATTGGTATTGGCATCATTAATACAATATATTGATGTATCTAGTGCTCCATAATAATTTTGTTCACTTGTTGGGCAGCATTCTAAACAATTTTCTTTTCCTTGTTGCTTTATGAATCTTAAATGATCACTAGGGATAGGGTTGTTATTTAATAATTTAATTTTCACCCATGACTTAGCAGTAGTATTATAATCTCTATAATTTTCATTTGAGCTGCTTAAACTTGAAAATGAAATATCTTCATTTATATCAAAGTAGTTTTCTTTTAATACTTCAATTACATACTTTTCCATCGCTTCTCTTGGAAATATAAAGGTATAGTCTCCATTTGATCCTAAAGTTTTTGATTCAATTAATATTTTCTCTGTGCTACCTACAGGAACTTTGTAGATTGATATAATTCCATTTTCAAGACCTACTCCTAGAGTGGCATCAGTGATATTTCCTGAAATTGTAAACTTTGCAGTTCCTTTAGAACAAGTAGAAGTAAATAACAAAAGCGTTAAAGCAATAAAAATATAAGCGTATTTATAAAACATA
>NZQU01000002.1 GCA_002696025.1 Crocinitomicaceae bacterium | reverse complement strand
TGAGCTGCTTAGCTATTTGGGGCTTATATTGTCTTAAAGTCATCCCTATAATTAGAGGAATTAATAAAATCATGCCTACTATTTTTAACATTTCCATAAAGTCTAAACTAACTTCGTTTAGAATTTTAGCAGTAGGAGAATACAAGCCCCCATAAAAAGATATGTTTAAAGGAGTCATAAAGACAGCACAAACACTTGCTATGGCTGTCATACAAACAGACAAGGCCGTGTTACCATTAGCCAGGGAGGTCATGAAATTTGAAATATTGCCTCCAGGACAAGCAGCAACAATCATCATTCCCATAGCCACACTAGGCATTGGTTTAAAAATTAAAACAACTAAAAAGGTTAAAAAAGGAAGCGCTACAAATTGCGATATAAATCCAATAAGTACAGATTTTGGAGCACTAAACACTCTTTTAAAATCATCAACATGTAAATTAAGGGCCACTCCAAACATAATGAACCCTAGACTTAGATTCATGATTAGTATGTTACTCTTGTCTAGTTTTAAAATCGCAGAATCGAGATCAGTAGTGTTTTTGTTACAAGAACAGAGAATAAACAGTAAGGCTATTGATATTAATAAAAACCATTTGCTTGAAATGTTTATTCTCATTATTTTCATATGGTTTGGCATTAAACTTAACGTAGATAAAAATAAATAAATATGTTTTAATTATATCGATGCCAATGACTAAATTTAGAATATGAACAAAACACAGTGCAACTTAAACCAAAAATTGAATAGCTGTCTAGATAAAGGAATAAATATAATAAGTTTCAAATGCCAAAAATTAAAATAGAAACAATTATTGATGCCCCCATAGATCGAGTTTTTGATCTCGCCAGAAGTATTGATCTTCATACATTATCTACAAAAAAAACAAATGAAAAAGCAGTTGCTGGAAAAACTTCTGGATTTATTGAATTTGGTGAATCTGTAACTTGGAGAGCACGACATTTAGGTGTATATCAAAAACTAAGTGTTGAAATAACAGAATATGATAAACCAAATATGTTTAAAGATGTTATGTTAAAAGGAGCATTTAAAAGTATGTCACACAAACACAGTTTTAAACAAATCGGTAATAAAACAACAATGACAGATGAGTTTGAATTTGAATCTCCATTTGGGCCAATTGGAAAAATTGCGAACTATTTATTTTTAAAAAATTATATGACAAAATTTTTAATTGAAAAAAATAAAGAATTAAAAAAGTTTGCAGAAAATGAAAAGCTTTATAAACTTATATTAAAATGAAAATATTATTGATCTTACTAGGCGTGATCTTGAGTGCATTTGTTGTCATTCAAGTATTTGCTTTTAAAAGCAGTAACAACATTGAAACATACCCTTATGTTGTAAATAAAAAATTTAAATCATTTGAAATCCGAACCTATGATGCGGCATTATTTACAAGTGTTAAGCTTTCCTCTAACAAATATAAAGATGAATCGGGGAAGGGATTTTCCATTTTAGCTGGATATATCTTTGGAAAAAATGAAAAAAGCCAAAAAATAGCCATGACCTCCCCGGTAAGCATGTCCCTTGAAGACTCCATGACCATGATGTTTATGGTTCCTAAAAATTTTAATAAAGAAACACTTCCAAAACCAAAAAATTCTCAAATAAAGTTCAAGCAAGTTCCAAAAAAAACAGTAGCTGCTATTAGCTTTGGTGGGTGGGCAAATGATAAAAAAATAGAAAAGTATAAACAAAAACTGATCACGGCTCTCAAGACAGAGGGAATTCCACATACAAATAAGTTTTACTTTTTTGGATACAACCCTCCTTATGAAGTCTTTAATCGCAGAAATGAAATTATAGTTGAGTTAGAAAAGTAAGCTCCTTATTATTTTGATTTTACAATGGCACAGTTGTTGAAAAGAGGTGCTTGTAATTAATAAAATACTATATTTAATAACTTAATTTAAAAATTTAATCATGATTAAAACTAGACTTCAATTAGCAATCTCTTTTGTTTTGCTTTCTTTCTTTTCTTTTTCTCAAGCCAATACACTTGTTGTTTTTGCTGAAGATCCAACGCCTTTTTACGTAATATTAGATGGTGTTAAAAAAAATGAAATCGCGAAAACCAGAGTGGTAATTCCTGGAATAGAACAAACCAATAGCAGTGTTAAAATTTATTTTAAAGACGAAAGCATTGCGCCTGTTTCAAAAAACATTTGGTGGGAAAATGCCAATCACAATGACGAAGTCTCTTTTAGATTGGTAAACACAAAAAGAGGATATAAACTTAGATATTTCAGCACAAAACAAAATGCACCTGTGGCAACAGAAGCCGCAGCAACACCCGCCGCTCCCGTTCAAAACACTCAAGCTCAAACACAAAATGTTCAGTCTACAACAACTACTACTGTTACAGAAACAACAACTATTAATAACAATTCAAATAGTGGTAATGTAGATATGAATAGCAACGTTAATGGAGGAAATATTAGCATGAACATCAATATGAATGATGGAATGAATCAATCTACAGAGTCTGAAAATGTAAGCTTAAATATGAACATCAACGTTAATGATGGGAATATGAATAACGCAAACCCTGACAATGTAAATATGAATATCGGCATGAATATAAATGAGAACACAACAACTCATTCAAATCCAAACAACACCAATATGAACATCAATATGGACATGAATGAAAACATGACCACAAATACTTCTATAAATTCTGGGCAAACTGATGTGACAGTTAACGAGACTGTAACCACAACAGTAACCACAACAACAATTAACGAGGCGCCTGTTTCTTCTGCTCCAGTTTCTATGGGTGGTTGTGTAAATCCGATACAAGACATGAGCAATATTATGGCTGCTATTGAGGACGCTAGTTTTGACAGTGACAAAATGATTGTTGCAAAACAAGCAACAGCTAAATCGTGTTTAACTGTAGATCAAATCAAACAAATATTAGAGGAATTTAGCTTTAGCAAAGAAAAGCTTGAATTTGCTAAATATGCATACAAAAGATGCTATAATCCAGATGATTATTACCAAGTAAATTCATCATTTGATTTTAGTTCAGACAAAGAAAAATTAAACGATTTTATAGAGTCTCAACACTAATACTGAATTCAATTTCTATAAATTAGAAGGGAAATTTATCTCATTGATATATGAGGTTTTTCCCTTTTTTTTATGTTCTGAAATTCTCTTATGCCTGAAGTATTAATTCAAAATTAAAGAGTAAAAAAACTTAAATTTGGAAGTGATTTCAAACTTAATATAAAAATGACAAAACAAATTTTAATTCTTTATTGTGTTTTAAGCAGCACTGTATTTTTTACTCAAGATTTTGAAGGTTTCATTAAATACAAAATCGATTATTATACAAGAGACGACGAATACTCAATTGAATTTTTAGAAAAAGAATTTGGAACGAAATGCACTTATTACGTAAAGAATGGATTTTTCCTAGATATAGCAAATGGTAGTTTTGCAAGACATCAATTATTTAGAGACGACCAGCAAAAAATATATTATTATGGTAATAATAAATCAAGAATAGACACTCTTTTTTATACCTCATCTCATTGTGATGATACAATAGATTATACCCATAAAATTTATAGACAATCTGAAGTAATTCTTGGTATTATGTGTGATAAACTTATTGAAAAAAGTGAATCCGGCACGAAGACTTTTTTCTATTCTACAGAACATTCGTTAAATCCCAATTTTTTCAAAAACTATACAAAACTTAATAGTTATGAAAGAATAAAATTAATGAAGTCTATTTGTTTAAAAATAATCTATGAATATTACAATTTAGACATGGTTTTAACTGCCTACAAAATAAAAGAAAAAAAATTGCGAAAAAATTTTTTTCAAATACCTAAATACAATGTTTTGATTGAAGGCAATCCGACCAAGTAAGGACCTTCCGCTCATTTAGATTTTTACTCTTGAGTAATTCTCATGTCAAATTCTTTTTGCATTGTGGAGATGTGATCCCCAAAGCTTGCTCTTATATAATGAACATTTAATGCTTCTTTTTTTTGAGGTTTTTTAAAATACTGTTTGACAAAAAAGTATCTAAAAACCATAGAAACAAACTTGGTTGATTCAAAAATTAATATCGCAGATAAAATAAAGATTGTTGATGTGTTTTGCTGATAAAACTCTGGATACATTCCAAAAAGGGTGATGCTCACAAGAAGAGCTATAAGATAATCTAATACTCTAGTGTTTTTTATGGTTTGTTTTGCGTTTTTCATGGTCTTAAGTTTTAGGTTTATTCTTTTTACAAATACTACTTTCAAGATTTGTGCCAAAACTTAAGAACGAATATCTAAGATAGTAAGATTCCCTTTTTATTTAAAGCATCTATGTGTTTAAAATTGGATTCATAAATTTGCTCCGGGTGAAACACATATTTCTTATCATACAGGGTTCCGTCAACCCAAAAGCTTACCCAATACTCGTTATATAATGAAAACACTTCTTCCATAATGGGCTCAATTTTAGCTGCTTCGTTAGGTAATAAAACTTCGATGGTATGTCTTAAAGTAGATGTTTTTATTTTTTCTCCCAAATTAGGGTCCTCTCCATAACCCTTACTGCACACTATAATTCCCTCCATAATATCATCCCGCAAATTCAATAAATATACGTAATAAACTTTCTCTCCTTCTTCATTTTGGCTTTGTGCAATTGCGATGGCAACATTTTCTACCTTAGGCCCTAAAAGTTCTTTCTTCATTGAGTTGTATTAGATATTTTTTCTGCAAGTTTTATAAACTGAAAAATATCTTCAGTATGCCCTACCTTTTCAGGCTCCTTAACATCAACAAAGTTAGGCTCTCTTTTTTCTCCAAGACGAACAATTATTAAATCTTTTGATGGCATTGCCATGATATATTGGCCCAAAAGCCCCCTGCAATAATAAACCGGATCGCCATTGTTATAATACACCCAGGTATGCAGACCATATCTTAAATTGTTTATACCTTCTTTTGTATTAAGCTTAGGTGTTTTGATTAGTTCTTGCATATAACCTTTTGGGACAATTTGTTTTCCATCAACATTTCCATGATTCATTAATAAACGACCAAACAAGGCAAAATCTCTAGCATTGGCATACATACAACAAAATGCTTTTTCATTTCCATTTTCTTCATCAAGTGACCAAAAAGCATCTGCACTAGCTCCAAGAGGATCCCAAAGCTTTTCTTTCATGTAAGTGGTAATTGTTTTTCCGGTCGCTTTTTCTAAAATAAAGCCTAAAATTTGGGTATTTCCACTTTGATAATCAAATGTTACTCCTGGTTCGTTAACCGACTTTAATCGCGAAATTAAACCTTTTAAATCATCTCCATAATATCCTTCTGCATTATGAGATAAAGGATGTTTTCCTTCATCCCAGTTAAGACCTGAAGCCATTAAAAGCAAGTCTCTAATGGTTATTTTTTCTCGTCCTAAGGTTTTGTAATCAGGCAGGTAATTCCCAGCTGGCTCATCAATACTTTTTATTTTTCCCTCCTCTATAGCAATCCCTATTAAAAAAGAGATTACAGATTTGGCAGCAGAAAAAGAATTGGAAACAGTTTGTGCATTATGACCTCCTCGATATTTTTCAAAAAGCAAAGAGTCTGATCTAAAAACAAGAAATGCTCTTGTTTTCCATTTTTCTTGATATTGCTCTTCAGCATCTGTTAATTTGTAACTGTTGTTTTTTGGGTGCTCTTTCCATTTATATGTTTTGTTTGAAGGTGATGCTTTTGCACTATAGAAAAAATCTAAATCATATATTCCCGGCCCTTTTTTACCCCTTAAATATGTTTTTGAAACACCACTGTAGATGTAGTATTTTCCTGACAAAACAATGTATAAATTAATAAGTATAAACACCCCTAAAAGAGTAAACCCAATAAATTTTAAAGCCTTTTTAATTTTTGTCATAAAACATAGTCTTTTGGGAGGAAATCAAATTCGGAAGAAATGTGTTTTAAAAAAACGGGCATTACCTCGTTCATGTCAACATCTCTTTGAAGTTCCTTGGACAGTGAAGTTACGGATTTATCACTTATTCCACAAGGAACAATATTGTTAAAATAAGTCAAATCTGTATTGATGTTAAATCCAATACCATGCATGGTTACCCATCTTGAACTCTTAACTCCCATGGCACAAATTTTCCTTGCATGTGGCGTATTGGGTTCAATCCAAACACCAGTTAGACCATCACTTCGTTCCCCTTTTATACCAAAATCCGCTAATGTTTTGATTACTGACTCTTCCAAAAACCTCATGTATTTATGTATGTCCGTGAAAAATTGCTCTAAATCAAAAATTGGGTATACTACTAATTGACCGGGGCCATGATAAGTAATGTCTCCGCCTCTATTTGTTTTATAAAAAGTAGCTTCTTTTTCTATAAGTTCTTTCTCATTGATCAACAAATGAGAACGGTCTCCACTTTTTCCGAGTGTATATACATGAGGATGTTCGCAAAAAACCAAATGGTTTTGAGGAGCAGGACCGTCTCCATTATTTCTAATCTCTATTTTTCTTTGGATGGATTGGTTAAATAACTTTTCTTGATAATCCCAAGCTTTTTGATAGTCAATGCTATTCAAATAATGACAGTATACCTGAGGTTTACCCATTATTTAACTTTAGAAAGCTCCCCCTTTAAATGATCAATAATTGCAATATCAATTATATCTGCGTTGTTAAGCTCACTTAAATAATAAGAACACCAATCAATAACATGAATAAAATACATTGCTTTTTCTATCAAGCTTTCACCCTTAGATTTTACAATAAATATTTCTCCACATTTTTCTTGAATGGCCTTTTTACTAATATCATAACGAACCTCATTTCTAAAGTAAACATCATCTGTTTCAAAGAAAACCGGAGCAAACCTTTTATCTCCTCCTCCCCATCCAACGAGCTCATTATGGTTCATTTCAGGGATGGTGTGATGCCAAGCCAGATATTTAGAATTCTCATTTACCTGTTGTCTTGCCCTTACAATCACTCCTTCGTGTTGTGGTTCGGAATAAAATATACCTACTTTCTTAAATAAAAATTCAGCAAGTTCATTTCCCTTGTTTTTAATAGCATCTATATCTTTTTTCAAAAGTTCTGAAGCCATTTTTAATGACTCTGCCTTATTATCTGAAATAACATTATAAGCGCTTAAAATATTTAAAATTTGCACTATTGAATAAGCCAATGCACTTCTTGGGGGTCTTCCTGAAGGAACAATAATCGCGTCATATTTATTTTCAGAGCAAAACCCTTGCATTTTTCCGCCACTACAAATACAAACAATATTAGCCCTTTTTGAATTTGCTTCTTCAAGAGCCTGCATTGTCTCTTCTGTATTTCCAGAATATGATGAGGCAATCACAAGCGTGTTTTCTGAAACAAAGTCAGGTAAAAAATAATCTGCAACCAATGTAACAGGGACATCTGCCTCTGATCTAACCCAATCAGAAACAATTTTTGCACCTATACCAGAACCACCCATTCCGCAAAGGACAACATTTTGGATGTTGTTTTTAGTATTTGTAAAATTAGTTTGATTAGCGATTTCTATTCCTTCAATAATATGATTTGGGAAATCTTCAATTAGTTTAAGCATGCTCATAATCTATAGTTCTTTTGTGCAAAAATAGCTAAAAACGAAATATTTAATCTTTATTTTTTGAGTAAAAACCAATCTCTTGCAAACTTTAACATAAAAAGTTACCTTTGCGCGCTTATTATTATTGAATAAACACACTAAATTTAAATAAATGGAAGATAAATTAATCTTAATACCTATTGGCCTTTCTATCGTTGGCCTATTATTTATGCTATACAAAATGGCTTGGGTAAAAAAACAAAGTGCTGGAAATGAAAGAATGCAAGAGATCTCTAAAAACATTAAGGATGGAGCATTAGCATTTTTAAGTGCTGAATATAAATTATTGGCAATCTTTGTTGTTATTGCATCTATTGCACTATTTGGAATTTCTCAATTAGTTGAAACAACACATTGGATGATTATTCCTGCTTTTATTGTTGGGGCTGTTTTTTCTGCTTTTGCTGGAAATATAGGAATGAGAGTCGCAACTGAAGCTAATGCTCGAACTACTGAGGCGGCAAGAACAAGTCTTCCTCAAGCGCTTAAAGTTTCATTCGGTGGAGGAACTGTTATGGGACTTGGAGTTGCTGGACTTGCTGTTTTTGGATTAAGCTTGTTTTTCATGGTATTCATGAAAATGGATTTATCAGGAGGAAAAGGTTTTTATGAAGAGATGACCATGATCCTTGAAGCATTAGCTGGTTTTTCATTAGGTGCTGAATCAATTGCACTTTTTGCAAGAGTTGGTGGTGGTATCTATACAAAAGCTGCTGATGTTGGAGCTGATTTAGTTGGTAAAGTAGAGGCTGGAATTCCTGAGGATGATCCAAGAAACCCGGCAACTATCGCCGATAATGTTGGAGACAATGTTGGAGATGTTGCAGGTATGGGAGCTGATTTATTTGGTTCTTATGTTGCAACTGTTTTAGCGTCAATGGTTCTAGGAAACTATATTATTAAAGACATGACAGATGCTGCCGGTGGTGTTCAGTTTGATGATGCATTTGGAGGTTTAGGCCCGATCTTGCTTCCTGTAATGATTGCCGGTGTTGGAATTATTGCCTCAATATTAGGCACATTTTTAGTTAAAATTAAAAACAATGATGCGAAAGAATCTCAGGTTCAAAAAGCTTTGGACATGGGAAATTGGGCATCAATAGTAATTACGCTTATCGCTAGTTATTTTTTAATAGATTACATGCTTCCTGAAACAATAATGATGGACTTCTTTGGAGAAGGAACAAAAGAAATTCCATCTATAAATGTATTTTACTCTGCAATCATTGGACTATCTGTTGGAGCTCTAATTTCTATGGTTACAGCTCACTTTACAAGTCTTGGTAAAAAACCAGTTATGGATATTGTACAGAACAGTTCAACTGGAGCAGCGACAAACATTATTGCTGGTTTGGCAGTAGGTATGAAATCTACATTTTTATCTGTAATATTATTTGCTGCTGCTATATTTGGTTCATATGCATTGGCTGGTTTTTACGGTGTGGCTTTAGCAGCATCTGCAATGATGGCAACTACTGCTATGCAATTGGCTATTGATGCATTTGGTCCTATTGCTGATAATGCAGGTGGAGTTGCCGAAATGTCTGAACTACCAGAGGAGGTTAGAGGACGTACTGATATTTTAGATTCTGTTGGAAACACTACAGCTGCTGTTGGGAAAGGATTTGCCATTGCTTCTGCAGCACTAACAGCTTTAGCATTGTTTGCAGCTTATGTTACTTTCACAGGTATTGACGGAATCAACATCTTTAAAGCTGATGTTCTTGCCGCTCTATTTGTCGGAGGAATGATTCCTGTTGTTTTTTCTGCACTTGCAATGAAATCTGTTGGTAAAGCAGCAATGGATATGGTAATGGAAGTAAGAAGACAGTTTAAAGAAATTCCCGGAATTATGGAGGGAACCGGAACTCCTGAATACGGAAAATGTGTAGAAATTTCTACCAAAGCTGCTCTTAGAGAAATGATGCTTCCTGGAGCACTTACAATTGTAAGTCCTATTATAATTGGATTGTTATTTGGCGCAGAGCCTCTTGGAGGATATATGGCTGGCGTATGTGTTTCTGGAGTTATGTGGGCTATTTTCCAAAACAATGCTGGAGGAGCTTGGGACAATGCCAAAAAATCATTTGAAGCTGGTGTTGAGATTAATGGAGAAATGACTTACAAAGGTTCTGAGGCTCATAAAGCTGCTGTAACTGGAGATACTGTTGGTGACCCATTTAAAGACACTTCAGGTCCTTCAATGAACATTCTTATTAAGTTAACTTGTCTTATTGGCTTGGTAATCGCTCCTATCTTAGGAGATGGCCATGGACAATGGGATAAAGAAGGTGAAGTTTGGAGTACGGAAGCAGAAGCACATGTTCTTGAGTCTTACCCTGCAGAACGTTACGATCAAGAAAAAGTAATGGAAGTAATAAAAGATTTCTTCCCTACTCCTTATCATTATTCTACAATCAACTCATCTGACTCTAAAGTAAATGACAACTTTAAAGTTGAAATCGATGGAGCAATGAAGGCAGATGATGATGTTAAGGTTGATGATGAATATGACCTATAATAAGTTTTAAACAATTATAGTATAATATATTTTAAAGCCACCACGAGGTGGCTTTTTTATTATACATACTTTTATTAAAAATAACGATATGAAAAACCTTCTTCTTTCAATTGCTTTTTTTAGCACTGCGTTCTTTGCGTTTTCACAAACATTTCAAACAGTTCGTGGAACGGTATATGAAATGGAAACCAACTTCCCTCTTGCAGGAGTTAAAATTCAGGTTTTTACTTCTGATTCAACATTAAGGCTGCTAGGTATTACAAATGGAAATGGGGAATTTACCATTAAAAATGTGCCTGTAGGAAAGCATCAAATTATTGCTAAATTTTCAACTTTTGAGGTGTCGGGGCAAACCATTGAGGTTTCTTCTGGGAAAGAAATGATTGTCAACATACCAATGATAGAAATCATTAGTGAAACCGAAGAAGTAAAAATATCTGCTAGAAGAAAAGGAACAGTTTTAAATGAAATGGCAGTTTTATCTGCACAGCAGTTTAGTGTAGAGGAAACCAATAGATATCCTGGGTCAAGAATGGACCCTGCTAGAATGGCCTCAAATTTTGCAGGTGTTCAGGGTTCCGATGATTCAAGAAATGATATTGTTATTAGAGGGAACTCGCCATTAAGTGTTGTGTGGAAAGTTGAGGGTATAGATATACCAAATCCTTCACACTTTGCCATTAGTGGAAGCACTGGAGGTCCGGTTTCAATTCTCAATAATAAAATATTGGGCAATTCAGATTTTTTCATGAGTGCCTTTCCCGCAGAATATGGAAATAGCACCTCTGGTGTTTTTGATTTAAAATTGCGTCAAGGAAACAATAGCAGACATGAATTTACAGGTCAATTTGGGTTTCTTGGAACAGAGTTTTTGGCAGAGGGGCCTCTATCAAAATCGGGGAACTCAAGCTATTTGGTTATGGGGAGGTATTCTACATTAAGCATTTTTCAATCGCTTGGAATACAAATAGGAACAGATGCCATTCCGGTATATGGTGATGGGGCTTTTAAATTCAATTGGAGACTAAAAAATGGAGGTATGTTATCATGGTTTGGTATTGGAGGAAAGAGCAAAATTGATATTTTAATATCAGATCAAACCACCTTTACAGATGAGCTTTATGGAGAGTCCGATAGGGATCAACTTTTTGGAACATCGATGGGTGTTACCGGAATTAATTATAAAAAATCGCTAAATGAAAAAACATATATAACAGCTACTCTTGGCGCTTCTTTTGAAGAGCAGCATACTGATCATATTTATTTAAACAGGTCTTTAGATACAAACGCACAAACTCAACAAATAAACATCACAGTTGATTCAAGCTTTAATTTAATGTCTTACGATTTTATGAAGGCAAAATTAACCAGTTATTTTGCTGTTAATCATAAATTCAATAAAAGGAATATTATAAAGTTTGGATTTAATGCTGAAGGAATGTTTATGAGTCAAAAAGACTCTATAAGAACTAGCTACATTAGTACTGCCCCCTTCAACAATCGCTGGGATTACAAGGGCGTTTCTTGCCTAGTTCAGCCTTTTGTTCAATACAAACTTAGGGTAAACAACAACATGGACTTTACAGCAGGACTTCACAGTCAGTATTTTTCTTTGAGTAATAGCATTAGTATTGCTGAACCAAGAGTTGGATGGAAATATCGCTTTGGAAATGGGCAGTCTGTTTTTGCTGGAGCAGGAATGCACAGTCAGACACAACCCAACTATACATATACCTATCATCTAATAGATAATTCAGGAAATAAGATTTATCACAATAAAAACATGGACTTCATTCGAAGCATTCATACAGGTGCCGGTTATGAAAAGTTTTTTGCAAAAGCGGGTATGAGTATTCGAACAGAGGCCTATTACCAACACCTTTACAACATCCCTGTTGAAGTCAATCCATCTTCATTTTCTTTAATTAATATGGGAAGTGGTTTCTCCCGGATTTTTCCGGACTCTCTTCAAAACACAGGAACTGGAACCAATTATGGTCTTGAGTTAACTGTTCAGAAGTTCTTTGATAAATCCTATTTCTTTATGTTCTCAGGAACAATTTATGAATCAAAATACAAAGGGAGTGATGGGATTGAAAGGAACACTTCTTTCAACGGAAATTATGTGGCCAACTTACTGGTAGGTAAAGAGTTTAATGTTGGAAAAAAACAAATTATTGGACTTGGTTTGAAATCTACAATTGCGGGAGGTAAAAGATATGGTTTTCCTGATGTTGCTCAGACAGAAGCGCTAAATGAAATCATTTTCATGGATTCTGCCTTTAATGACCGCCAGTTTAAAGATTACTTTCGACTCGACCTAAAAGTTTCGTGGAGAATGAACGCTAAAAAAATGACCCATGAAATTGGTGTTGACCTTGTTAATGTTACAAACAATCGCAATTTATTAAGCCTTGTTTACGCACCAAATCTAGACCCCAATGACACTTCTGATCCAATAGCCGAAAAGCAGCAACTTGGGTTTTTACCAATCTTCTATTATAAAATTGACTTTAGACCTAAAAGCAAGAAGTAATTAATGAGAGTTAATACATTTTTGCAAAATGATAATTAACTCATACTAAAACAATTTCAAAAATAGGATTTTACTTGACAAAAATATAAGAAGACTTTTCATTAAACTCTTCTCCATTTTTGAGATACTTGTCAAACCATTCCTTTATTAAATTTGAAACCTCTTTTCTATGTTTTATGCAGCCGTGATTGTCTTTATTAAATTCTACAAAAACGTGTGAATAATTGACTTTTTTTAGCTGATCATGGAACGTTTGAGCCATAGAAATATCACAGGCTTTATCTGCCGAACCATGCATCATTAGAAGATTAGCGGAACTACAAAGTTCATTTGCCCAATATGTTACTGATCTATCCTTTAGAAGAGCATCAAGAGAATCTTTATAGTTTGGTATGATTTGCTTGTATACATGCGTTTCCATATCAGGACGCTTTTCTTTCATAATAAATAAGTCGTTCATACCTCCTAAGGTAATTGCCGTTTTGATTTTGCAGTTTTTCTTCATAGCAAGATAGGTCATCATGGCCCCGCGACTTATTCCAAACATTCCAATTCGGCTTGTGTCAGCAAATTCTATTTGATTCAAAGCAGGTATTAAGTTAAGCACATCTCTAGAGTCAGAACCGCCAAATTCTTCTTTACCTTCACTATTTGAATTGCCTCTGTAATTACTGGCAATAACTACATATCCATCCGCTGCCATTATTCCCATTTGAACAATTGCATTGTATACCAAAAGGGCTCCAAAATCTCTGTTACCACCTCTATTGTATATAATACAAGGGTAATTCCCAGGATTTTTAGGCCGAACCATGAATCCTGTAATCATCAAACCATCACTATTGTAAACAATATTGTAAATATCTATACTATCTAAATATGAAAAGCTCTCTTTTAATTTTCCTCTTTTGAATACCTTTTTGCCAAAAGGCGAGTTTTTCCATTTACATTCAGAGGTTTTAATGAGTTCTCCTGAACTAAAATCACCCCAAATCTCACGCGCATCACTAATTTTTGTGTCATGATTATGATCATGATTATTTTGAGCATTTAAGAATAAAATAAAAAATATAAATGATAAAAAAAGTATAGTTTTCATTTTAAAGTTTGTTTAGATAATTATATGTTAAATATTTAATA
>NZQU01000001.1 GCA_002696025.1 Crocinitomicaceae bacterium | reverse complement strand
TCAAATGATTCAGAAATATTACAACAAGCTGCTTTTTTCAATTCATCTTGAGACAATTCTTCAACATGAAGTGTTTTCAATCTCAGAATAGAGTGAGATTGTTTTTTGAGACCAATGATGACCTCTGGAATTAATTTTGATGAATATAAAACAACATTTATACTTCCAAAACGATCTGATTTATCTACAACAATTGTATCAGAAATATACCCATGATGAGAAAAAACAACTGTATCAGGTAAATTTTTAGGTAAAATCACTTCAAAGGTCCCATCTTCATTGCTGTATGTAACCATACGGGAATTTAAAAACTTTATTTTTCCCATTTCAAGGGGGGCTCTTTTACCATCTTTATAGCCCTGAAAATACCCTTTAAGCTGAGCATTGTATATTTTGGGTATAAAAACCAAAATGACAATTAAAAAACATTTTATAAAATTCACTTGCATAATTTGAACAAAAATATAAGTTAAAATGTAAGTAAATACCATAAAGCCAAAAAACTACAGAAACTTTTATAACGAAAAAAGTTTCCATAGTATAATTTTATGTATATTTGTGGCGTGGATTTGAAATTAAAATACATAGAGAAAGCAAGTAAAATACTTCTAAGACTTGGCATAAGAAGCGTTACCGTTGATGATATCGCCAGAGAGTTAGGAGTATCAAAAAAAACAATCTATGTGTATTTTAAAAACAAAAAAGATCTTGTTTTAAATATATTAAAGTTCAAGTTAGAGAAAGACAGGGAAAAACTTAGACAAAGTGTTGAAGAGGCTGAAAATGCAATTGATGAACTGCTAATCATGTCAAAATATATTGAAGAAGAGTTTTATTCAATTAATCCTTCCATTCTTCATGACATCCAAAAATACCATTCAGAATCATGGGCACTACTTGAAAAGCACAAATGGACATTTGTTCTCAACGGAATAACAGAAAATATAAACAGAGGGATCAAGGAAGGCTTGTACCATAATGAACTTGACCCATTAATTATTTCAAGGTTGTATGTTGGAAAATGCGACCTTATTATGAATGGTAAAATATTTAATTACCCAGAATATAAATTAGACACTGTTTTTAAAGAAGCTATATACTTTCATATAAGAGGCATGGTTAACAAATCCGGATTAGATTATTTTACAGAAAGACTAAAAAAACACTAATGAAACATTTTTTTCTAATACTCACCTTTTTCATTTCATTTTCAAATTATTCTCAAGAAAATGAAACAATTGATCTGAAATCTGCCATTGAATTTGGGCTAGAAAATCACTTAAACATAAAAAAAACAATTTTAGAATTAGACAAAGTAAAAGAGCAAAAAAAGGAAACACAAGGAATCGGATTGCCTCAAATAAATGCCGAAGGAAGTTTTAATCACTTTCTAAATCTACCTGTTCAAGTCCTTTCTGCTTCCTTTTTCAATCCGTTTGCACCTGAGGATGAAATCATTGCATTTAGAGCAGGGACAAAATTCAATACCAATGCTGCATTACAAATCAATCAGCTTTTATTTAATGGGTCATACATTGTAGGATTAGATTTCTCAAAATTTCTTATTGAAATGCAACAAGACTTTATTGAGCAAAGCAAAGAAGAAGTTGTTTATCAAATTAAACTTGCCTATCAATCATCAGCAATTATAAAGGAGAATTTAGTTTTTCTCGATTCCATATCGAAAATGACCAAAAAGACATTTGAACAACAAAAAGAACTTCTAGAACTTGGACTGATTACACAAGAAGAATTAGACCAACTTGAATTTCTTTTTATTAATGCTGAAAAGAATCATAAATCAAGCATCATACAATATAAAAACAGCATCCTTGCACTTAAAATAGCAATGCAATATCCACTTGAAAAATCAATAGAAATAAGCGAAAACATAAATTCATTGATTAAAAAGAATGCGCTTCCAAAAGGCTCTTTAGAAGACAACCTAAACTTAAGACTGCTTAAAAACCAAGAGACACTAACCTCCTACGATATTAAAAACAATCAGGCTTCAAAATTACCCTCTTTTTCTGCCTCATTTCAACATGCATATAATGCCTACAGGAATGACTTTGATTTTTTTGCAGATAAACCATGGTACCCTCAGACAATCTGGAGTGTTAAAATGGGAATACCTATATATTCTGGAGGACAAAAAAATGCTAAAATTCAACAAGCTAAAATAAAGCTTCTGAAAAATAAAAATGAAACAGAAATGCTTGAATATAACTTAAAGGCACAAGAAATACTTCTAAAAAGAGATTATCAAAATAGCTTATTACAACTTGAACTTCAAAGTAAGAACATATCATTAGCTGAAAAAATTTATAAAAACGCCATCATTAAAAAGGAAATAGGCAAAGAAAATAGCATTACTATTACTCAATTATACAATCAATTAATTGGAGCCAAAGCAGCTCACAACATTGCATATATGGACGTATTAAAAACAAAATTAAATATCGAAAAACTTTACAATCAACTTTACAACCCTTCTAAATAATGAATACAAAATATATTTCACGAATTAGCACTTTGGTTTTCATATCCATTATTCTTTTTTCTTGTAAACAAGTAGAAGAAAAGAAAGCAGAAACAAAACCGATGTCACTTGTTAAGATTAAAAAAATTGAACGCAAAGACTTTAAACATGAAATTACTGCTCAGGGAGATTTAAAATGCAAAAAAGAATCTTTTTTAAATCCAGAAATAGGAGGACTTGTATCAACAATTCATGTTAAAGAAGGCGACCGTGTTTCGGCCGGACAATTATTAATTAGCATTGATACTGAACTTTTAAATCTTGGACTAAATGAACTTGAAACACAGCTTGAGTTCGCCAAATTCATGTTAAATAAACAATCCGAACTAAAAGAAAAAGGATTGGGAACAGAAATGGAGTATGAAACATCTATAAATCAAGTAGCCACTCTAAACGCAAAGAAAAGGAGCATTTCAGCACAAATTAAAAAAGCATCTATAATTGCACCATTTGCAGGTGTGATCAATAAAATAAATACTGAAAAAGGTCAGATGATTGGACCTCAGGTCCCCGTAATACATCTTATAAATAATTCAGAGATGGATTTGATTGCGGGTGTGTCAGAAAAGCATTTAAAAAAAATAAAACCTGGCACAAAAATACAAGTGACATTCCCAAATTTTACCGACACGACATTGCAACTTGAGGTTGAACAGACAGGGAAAAATATCCATGCAACAAATCGGACTTTTGAAATTAAAACAAGCATCAAAAACAACTCCATTTTTCTATCAAACATGTTGGCTGAGGTTAGCATTACAGATTTATTTGTCCCAAATGGATTGGTCATTCCATCAAATTCTATAATGAAATCCCCAAACAATGTTGACTTTGTATTTATTGCTATAAAAAAAGGAAATAAAAAGTATTCTGTAAAAGAAGTGCAAATAGAGGTTATTGAAAAATACAACGGTGAGACGCTCATTAAAGAAAACCCAGAAATAACAGATCAAACAATGATTGTAATTGAAGGGGCAAGAGGAATATCATCAAAAGACATTGTTAGAATTGATTAAAGGATATTATGAAAAATAAAATCAAAGAATTTAAACTTTCAACGCTTTCTATTAAGAATACAAAAACTGTATTCTTGCTTACTTTAATTATACTTTTGGGAGGGGTCATGGCATACAACACAATGCCAAAAGAAAACTTTCCAGAACTACAAGTGCCAGAAATATATGTTGGAATTGCCAAACCTGGTTCATCCCCTCAATTTATGGCTGAAAAAATTTCAAAAGAAATAGAAAAGGAAATTGGTGGGTTAAAATATGTGGATGAAATTAATTCTAATTGTGTTAATGGGTATACAACCATCAGAGTCAAATTTGATTTTAAAATAACCGCAGATAAAGCACTTCAAAAAGTTAAAGATGCAGTAGATAAAGCAAGAAGCAAAAAAGACTTTCCTCAATTACCCGTTGAGCCAAATATTTTTGAATTAGACCCCTCTCAAATACCCATCCTTAATATTAATTTAAGAGGAAATAATGCCATCGTACTTAAAGAAGTTGCTGAAATACTAGAAGATAAAATTGAAGATCTTCCTGAAATAAGTGAAGTTGACATTCGTGGCATTCAAGAACAGCAAATGAGAATTGAAGTAGACCCTATAAAGTCTCAAGCTGTTAATGTAACGCTAGATGATATTCAAAATGCAGTGAATTCTGAACACCAAACCATATCTGGTGGAGAAATGTTAATGAATGGTGTCAGAAAAACCATTAGAATTGAAGGTGAATTTAAAGATGCAAAAGAATTAAAACGAATAGTGGTAAAACAAGATGACTTTAGCCCAGTTTACTTAGAGGATGTTGCTGAAGTATTTTTTGGAAATGGAGACACAACATCTTATGCAAGAGAATTTGGAATGCCTGTTGTGATGCTTGATGTAAAAAAACAAGGAGGTGAAAACTTACTGGATGCATCAGACAAAATAAACCAACTATTAGACGAGGCAATAAAAGATGGAACCATCCCCTCTAATGTTAGCATTAGTAAAACTGGAGACCAATCAAACAACACTAGGGATATGGTTTCCAATCTCGAAAACTCAATCATATTTGGAATCATTTTAGTAGTTGGCGTTCTTTTATTTTTTCTTGGTTTAAGAAATGCTTTATTTGTTGGAATTGCCATCCCGCTCTCAATGCTGATGTCATTTCTAATTTTAAACTCAATGGGAGTTACTCTTAATGTAATGGTTTTATTCTCATTGGTTCTTGCTTTGGGAATGCTTGTCGATAATGGAATTGTAATCATTGAAAACATTTATCGTCACATGGACGAAGGGAAAACACCTGTCCAAGCTGGAATTAGCGGTGTTGGTGAAGTTGCATGGCCAATAATATCTTCAACTGCAACAACTGTAGCAGCATTTATACCTCTAGCTCTATGGCCTGGAATTATGGGCGAATTCATGAAATACCTTCCCTTGACTTTAATTATTGTATTAAGTTCATCTTTATTTGTGGCACTTGTAATCAATCCTGTTCTTGCAGTTAGCTATATGAAAGTGGGAGATCAAAAACCCCGAAAGAAAAGAATTATCACATCTTCTATAGGACTTTTAGTAATTGGCGTCATATTTATAGCATTTGATTCTTATGCTATTGGTAATACCTTTTTGCTATTTAGCATAATCGGTTTGTTAAACTTATTTGTTTTATATCCTGGAACTCTTAAATTTCAAAACGGATTTTTACCGCTAATAGAAAAATTCTATGAACGATTTTTAAGATTTGCTCTCAAGGGTATTCGTCCTATTTTATTTTTATTAGGAACAATTTTGCTTCTTATATTTTCATTTATTTTAATGGGGATATTCCCTCCAAAAGTTGAGTTTTTTCCTGCAAATGAACCTAATTATGTTAATATTTTCATTTCACACCCAATTGGAACAGACATTACAAAAACCAATGAAACTGCAATTAAAGTTGAGAAAAAACTAGATCTGATATTAAAGGAATACCTTGAAAAAGGCGACACTATTAATCTAAGCTCTGATAAAAATTTAATCAAGTCTGTCATATCTCAAGTTGGAGAAGGAACCAGCGACCCTGCCCAAGGAGTTTCTCTTGGAAATACTCCTCACAAAGCAAGAATCACTGTGAATTTTACTGAGTTTCAACATCGAAATGGTGTGAAAACATCTGATGTCCTTAAGAAAATACAAGATGGGATTAGAGGTCAATATAATGCAGATATTGAAATTTCTGCTGTAAAAAATGAGCAAGGCCCACCACAAGGAGCACCAGTAAATATTGAAATTAGTGGGAAAGGTGATTACAAAGAATTGATCGCTGAAGCTCAAAAAATCAAAAAATACTTAAGCAATAAAAATGTAGCAGGAGTCGAGAAACTGAAATTAAATGTAGAAACAAGCAGACCTGAAATTCCAATAAAAGTTGATCGAGATCAAGTTCGAAAATTAAATTCATCAACATATCAAGTAGCCATGGCAATTAGAAAATCACTGCTTGGACAAGAAATAACAACGTACACCAAAAATGATGAATCATATGATATCGTTGTTCGATTTAATAAAAAAAGCAGGGATAAAATTGAAACACTTTTGGATCAAAGACTTATCTTCAGAAATAACAAAGGCAAACTGCTTAACATTCCTGTAAGGTCTGTTATCGAAAATCCAAAAGAAGTATCTTCCTATACAGCTGTAGTTAGAAAAGATCAAATACCTGTTGTTGCTATAACATCAAATGTAACAGAAGGATTTAATCAAAATGAGGTAGTTGGAAAGCTAAGAACACATATGGAAAAATACGAGAAAAATATTCCTGAAAACATCAAATATAAATTTACCGGACAGCAAGAAGAACAAGCAAAAGAAATGGCCTTTTTATCTAAAGCTCTATTGATTGCCGTATGCCTTGTTTTAATTATTATTGTTTCGCAATTTAATTCTTTTTCAGCGCCAGGTGTGATTATGCTATCGGTTATTTTATCATTAATTGGAGTTCTTCTTGGACTTCTTATTTCGCAACAAAACTTTGTTGTTATCATGACCATGATCGGGATTATTTCTCTTGCAGGAGTCGTTGTAAATAATGCCATCGTCCTTATTGACTATACAAATCAATTAAGAAATAGAAGGAGAAGCGAATTAAACTTAGGTGAATTTGAAGTTTTGCCTTTGAATGACTTAATTGAAACGGCGGTTCAAGGCGGAAAAACAAGATTAAGACCGGTTCTTTTAACAGCGATTACAACGATTTTAGGTCTTATTCCTCTTGCTGTCGGTTTCAACATTAACTTTTTCACCTTTTTTACAAGCTATGATGCACAAATTTTCATTGGAGGTGACAATAATATGTTTTTTGCACCAATGTCGTGGACCATTATATATGGACTTACATTTGCAACATTCTTGACATTGGTAATTATTCCATCACTTTACCTTTTAACTTTTAGGTTTAAAGTTTGGTTATTTAGAGTGCTTGGACTAAAACTAAAAAGCTCTGTTTAATATTAATCTATTACAGATAGTTGTTTTCCAACTTTAATAAACGCAGCAATAGCTCGGTCTAAATCTTGTTTGGTATGTGCAGCAGATATTTGCGTTCTTATTCTTGCTTGTTCTTTTGGAACGACTGGATAGAAAAAACCAATTGCATATATCCCCTCCTCTAAAAGAAGGTCTGCAAATTTTTGAGACAAAGCAGCATCATATAACATAATGGGCACAATTGGTGAATCACCCGGCTTTATATCAAATCCTGCTGCAATTATCTTTTCTTTAAAATAATTGGTGTTTTCTTCTAAAGTATCTCTCAATTCAGTAGTTGAACTTAGGATATCAAACACTTTGATTGCCGCGCCAACAATTGAAGGTGCTAATGAATTTGAAAATAAATAAGGCCTTGAACGCTGCCTCAACATTTCTATTATTTCTTTTTTTCCAGTAGTATAGCCACCCATTGCTCCTCCAAGAGCCTTACCAAGTGTACCAGTAATAATATCAACTCTGTCTAATACGCCACAATACTCAGGAACTCCTCGACCTGTTTTACCAATAAAACCGGCAGAATGACATTCATCTGTCATTACCAATGCATCGTATTTATCTGCTAAATCGCAAATCTCATCCATTTTAGCAATATCACCATCCATAGAAAACACTCCATCAGTTACAATAATTCTATATCTCTGTTCTTGTGCCTTTATGAGTTGTTGCTCAAGATCATTCATATCTGAATGAGCATACCTGTACCTCTGAGCTTTACACAAACGAACACCATCAATGATTGATGCATGATTTAATGCGTCGGAAATTATGGCATCTTCCTTTGTGAATAATGGTTCAAAAACACCTCCGTTTGCATCAAAACAAGCAGCATATAAAATAGTATCTTCAGTTCCATAAAAAGATGATATCTTTTCTTCAAGTGTTTTGTGAATATCTTGTGTCCCACAAATAAAACGAACTGATGACATCCCAAAACCATGTGTGTTAAGTGATTGCTTTGCAGCATCAATAATGTCAGGATTAGAAGACAATCCAAGATAATTATTTGCACACATAATTACGACATCATCACCATTATCAATAGTAACATTTGATCCTTGAGGTGAAACAATCACCCTCTCTTTTTTAAATAAACCAGCCGTTTCAATGTTCGCTAATTCTTTACTTAAATCATCTTTAATTTTTCCGTACATATCTATTTTTTTACAAAACTAAAAAACCTTTTATAGTGACACACAAAGTCAATAAAAAATGACTAGGTATTTGTTGGGTCAATCCAATCACCATTTTCTTTAATCAAATCTATTAATGCATTAACAGCTTCAGATTCATGAACATTTTTTCTAACGACCGTTTTCTCTTTATACAGATTGATTCTTTCGGGTCCAGTTCCAACATAACCATAATCAGCATCTGCCATCTCACCAGGACCATTAACTATACAACCCATGATTCCAATTTTGACTCCTTTCAAATGATTGGTTTTATTTCTGATTTTAGCAGTTGTTTCTTGTAAGTCGAAAAGCGTTCTACCACAAGAGGGACATGAAATATACTCTGTTTTGGAAATTCTAGTTCTTGTTGCTTGTAATATTCCAAATGAAGTGGAGTTAATTTCCTTAACGGCTTGCTTAGAAGTAATCCATATTCCATCACCAAAACCATCGATTAAAACAGATCCGGCATCACTAGATGCTGACAACTGAAAAAACTCAAGATCTTCATTAGGCTCATCAACTTTTAATATAACTGGAACCTCATTATTTGCATTTAATAAATCAATAAATATTTTTCTAAAAGCTTGTGTTTTATTATATTTTGCAGAATATAATACAAGAGTTAAATTCTTAAATGAAGAAAGCTCATTGGGCAAATCATCATCAGCATCATGTAAATAAAATATCTTTTGTGAAACATCAATTTTAGATAAATCTTCTTTTTTAATTAGGGGATAAAATCCTGATTTGTTATCATATTTATTCTTCCACAATGAATAATCACAAATCACACCAAGCGTACCTGGCACTTCAAAATCAACTGAATTTTTACCTGTATAAACATAATCAGCTGCCATATCACCAATATTCCATTTGTCTAAGTCTCGAGAATAAGCATAGCCAAATCCAAAAAAATTAGCTTGGGTAATTTTACTTTTTTGAGATAGATCAGCAAAAACAACTGGAGCGTTAGCGCCTCCGATATTATGAATTGAATGAGTCTTTCTTCTTTGGTACTCATAAGGATTGTAAGGAATATTTATTCCTGATTCTTTATTTGATCTTTCTTCAGTAAAATATTTTTTTGCCAACTTACGTGCAACTGGAATCTCATACTCGGGCTCTTCAGTTAACGAAACCCTAATCGTATCTCCAAGACCATCGGCAAGTAAAGCACCAATACCAACAGCAGATTTTATTCTTCCGTCCTCACCATCCCCAGCCTCTGTGACACCTAAATGTAAAGGATAGCACTTCTTGTTTTCAATCATTTTAGCACAAAGCAATCTGTATGCCTGAACCATTACTAGTGTATTACTAGCTTTCATTGAAACTACAATATCTTGAAAATCATTTTTTTCACAAATTCTAATAAATTCTAAGGCAGACTCAACCATTCCCATAGGAGTATCTCCGTATCTACTTAAAATTCTGTCTGAAAGAGAACCATGATTGGTGCCTATCCTTATAGCACGCTTTTCTTGTTTACAAAGCAATACAAGAGGTGTAAACTTTAACTCTATTCTGTCTAATTCAGCTTGATAAGTTTCATCTGTATATTCTATCTCTTTAAATCGCTTTTTATCTGCATAGTTCCCTGGATTAACTCTTACTTTTTCAACATACTTTGCAGCAATTAAAGCCGCATTTGGAGTAAAATGAATATCCGCAACCAATGGACTTTTATATCCTTTTTCTCTTAATTCTTGGTGAATAACAAGCAAATTTTCAGCTTCTTTTTTACTAGGAGCAGTTAAACGTATCAACTCTGAACCTGACTTTTCCATTCTGATACTTTGCTCTACACTTTCTTGTGTATTCATGGTATCAGTTGTAGTCATGGACTGGAGCCTGATGGGGTTTTGACCACCAATACCAACATCTCCAACATTGACTTCAATGGTAGACAATCTTTTTTGATCGAACAAATCAATACAATAAGGTAAAATCGTTTGTTGATTCATTATTTATTAATGATTATACAAATTTATAAATAATCACAAGCATCACAGAAGTAAACACCTAAAATTACGCAAGTAATTTACCATTAAAATGGTATTGCAACAGAATTAATACAACATTTACTTTGTAAAAAAATAAACAACCTCCTATTTAGAATAAAATGAGTGAATGTTCAAAATATATAAAAACACTTCACAAAAGTGATGCTGGTTATGTTGCAAAACACATATGTGACAATACAATTCTATTGTCATTTGGAAATGTATTTTGTACAGTTTCAG
>NZQU01000112.1 GCA_002696025.1 Crocinitomicaceae bacterium | reverse complement strand
CAACATTTAGTGTTGTTATTTCTGATAGTTGTGGTTCCGACACCTTACAATTGACACTTGAAGTATACAGTCAAACTATTGATATATCTAATGACACTACAATCTGTCTAGGAGGAAGCGCTCCTCTTTTTGTAACTGGTCCAGGAAGCGTTTCTTGGACTCCTCCACAAAGTCTAAATAATCCATTATCTTTCACCCCTTTGGCTACACCGGACACAAACACCACTTACGTTGCAACGGTTGTTTCTCCAAATAATTGTATCTACATTGATACTGTTACCATTGGGGTGAATTATAATCCCCCAACTCCCGTTTTAGCAGATACAGCTGGATTTTGCGTTGGCACTCAATTGCAAGTATCTATTTCAGGTGGCGACACTTATGAATGGTATCCTGATGATGGTTTTATAAATCCTACAACTGGACCTTTGATAACAGCAAGCCCAATTATAGATAGCTGGTATTATTGTGATGTCACCAATGCTTGTGGCACTTCTACTGATTCTATTTTCATTATGATTATTGACCCTCAAATAACAGCAGGCACTGACACCATTGTCTGTCCTGGAGAAATTGCTTACTTATGGGCAAATGGAGCTAATTTTTATCAATGGACACCTTCCGGCAAAGTTGTTTTTGCTTCTGGCAGTGTTGCCGAAGTACAAACCAGCACATCCACTAACTTTATGGTAATCGGAACAGATCTTATCGGTTGCAAGGACACCGCTTATGTTCAAGTTGATGTATATCCTCATCCATCAATACAAGCATCATCTGATGTGATTGCATTTTATGGCGATCAAGTTCAATTATCAGTTACAAGCCTAACCAGTGGTGTCTTTACATGGTCTCCCCCTGAGTTTTTGTCATGTATAAATTGTGATAATCCGATTGCAAACCCTGATCAAAACATTACTTATGCTGTTTCTATAACAGACATTAATGGTTGTACCGATGAAGACTTTGTTAATATTTCATATGAATCAGTTATTTATATTCCCAACACCTTTGTGCCTGATAATAGTGGGCCCAATCAATTATTTGGAGTTTATGGAGGAAATATTGAATCCATGCAAATGCTTATTTTTAATAGATGGGGAGAGATTATCTGCACCTTAAATTCAATTAATGAATTTTGGGACGGAACCTACAAGGGTAAAAAGTGTCAAGATGGTACATATGTGTGGAAATTAATCTACAAAGATTTTACGCAAAGTGCATATCAGCTAACTGGACATGTTAATCTTATCAGATAGCTTTTTGTCATTTTTAAATCGTTAATGATATTAAATCTATTATCTTCGGTAAGTACTTTTTAATAAATCAATATGATCAGTCAGGATGTTGACAAAAAATTATTTCTTCTTGATGCCTATGCATTAATTTACAGAGCATATTTTGCTTTTTCAAAAAATCCCCGAATTAATTCTAAGGGAGAAAATACTTCAGCTGCTTTTGGTTTCACAAACGCACTTATAGATATTCTTAACAAAGAAAGACCAAGCCATATAGCTGTTGTTTTTGATCCACCTGGAGGCGCCTCTCAAAGACAGGAAGAGTACACAGAATATAAAGCAAATAGAGAGGCCATGCCGGAAGACATAAGATCAATGATTGGCCCTATTAAAGACATTGTTAAAGCATTTAACATTCCTGTCATAGAAGTTTCTGGATATGAGGCTGATGATGTAATTGGAACATTAAGCAAAATGTCTGAAAAAAAAGGATTTATTACATACATGATGACTCCAGACAAAGATTATGCTCAACTTGTTTCAGAAACAAGCTTTATTTATAAACCAGGAAGAGGGGGCAATCCCCCTCAAATAATGGGGGTAAAAGAAGTGTGTGAGAAGTTTGAAGTTAAAGACCCTATTCAAGTTATTGATATTCTTGGCATGTGGGGAGATGCATCTGACAATATTCCTGGAATACCGGGGATTGGTGAAAAAACAGCAAAAAAACTAATCAAACAATATGGCTCACTTGAAGGACTTCTTGAAAACACTGATGATTTAAAAGGTAAGCAAAAGGAAAATGTCATCAACTTTGCTAAACAAGGAATCATGTCCAAATTATTAGCGACCATAATTATAGATGTAGAGGTTGAATTTGATGAGGAAAAATTAAAATTAAGCCCATATGATCGAGATAAAATTTTAAATATTTTCACTGAACTTGAATTTAGAAACTTAGCAAAAAGAGTTTTAGGGGAAGAAATCGTTATTTCCAAATCAAACAACGAAAGTAAAGCAAAAAAAAACAGGGATAAAGAAACTGCACAACTTGATTTATTTGGAATGCAAAGCATGCTTGAAACTAAAGATCCGGAAGAAACAAGTTCATATAAAAACATAGCAAGTGAAAAGCCAAAATATCACTTAATAAGCAGCAAAGCCGAACGTGAAAAACTGCTCGAAACTCTGCTTGAACAAAAACAAGTTTGTTTTGACACAGAAACATCGGACATTGAACCCAGACATGCGGATATCATCGGGCTGTCTTTTTCATTTAAAGCCAGAGAAGCATACTATGTAGCTATTCCTAACAATTATAGCGATGCTCAAAATATATTAACTGAATTTTCCCCCTTTTTTGAAGCATTGGAAATTGAAAAAATTGCCCACAACATTAAGTTTGACCTTAAAGTGTTAAACCGCTATAATATTCAAATAAAAGGGCCTGTTTTTGATACCATGATTGCACATTATTTAATCAACCCTGAGTCAAGGCAAAGCATGGATTTTTTAGCAACTTTTTATTTAAATTACCAAGCAATATCTATAGAGTCTTTAATTGGTAAAAAAGGAAAAAACCAAGGTAGCCTTGCAGATTTAAATCCAAGTGAAATTGTCGATTATGCTTGTGAAGATGCTGATATTACATTTCAATTAAAACAACTATTTGAGCCTCAAATTAAAGAAGAGCATTTGAACAGCCTATTCTACAACATGGAAATGCCTCTTGTTTTTGTACTTAAAGAAATGGAGGAGCAAGGAATAAATATTGATGCAGAATCATTACAAAAATACTCTAGTGCATTAGAAAAGGACCTCCTTGTTCTTGAAAAAGAGATTAAGTCTATAGCTGAGGAAGACTTTAACATAGACTCCCCAAAACAACTTGGTGAAATATTATTTGGCAAATTGAAAATTGATCCAAAAGCAAAAAAAACAAAAACTGGACAGTTTGCAACTTCAGAGGCAGTGTTGATTAAATTAAAGAAAAAGCACCCTATAATTGAAAGCATATTAGATTACAGACAACTTAGAAAACTTAAAAACACATATGTTGACCCACTACCTGAATTAAGAGATTCTAAAGACCATAGAATTCACACTCACTTTATGCAGACCGTAACGGCAACAGGCAGATTAAGCTCAAATCATCCCAACCTTCAAAATATTCCAATAAAAACAGAAAAAGGAAGGGAGATTAGAAAGGCTTTCGTTCCAAGAAATGAAAATTTCCTTTTAATGGCAGCAGATTATTCTCAAATAGAACTTAGAATTATTGCCGCTCTTAGTGAAGACAAAAATATGATTCAAGCGTTTCAGGATGGTTTAGATATACATTCGGCAACGGCTGCAAAAGTTTTTAATACCAAAATAGAAGATGTAACAAGGGAAGAAAGAGGTGCTGCAAAAGCCGTTAATTTTGGAATTATTTACGGACAGTCTGCATTTGGACTTTCTCAAACACTAAATATTAGCAGAACCGAAGCAAAATCAATAATTGATAGTTACTTTAATCAATATAGTGCCATTAAAGATTACATGAGTAATACTATTGGTGTGGCTAGAGAGAATGGATATGTCGAGACCATTATGAAACGAAGAAGATACCTTCCGGATATAAACTCAGCAAATGCTGTTGTTAGAGGATATGCTGAAAGAAATGCAATTAATGCGCCAATACAAGGATCGGCCGCAGATATTATAAAATTAGCCATGAACTCTGTTTACCAAGCCATGAGTAAGCAAAGCATACAATCAAAATTACTGCTTCAGGTCCATGATGAATTGGTATTAGATGTACATCATGAAGAACAAGAATTAATGAGCGAATTGGTTAAAAATGAAATGGAAAATGCTTTGACATTTAAAGTGCCGTTAGATGTAGAAGTTAAATTAGCTAACAATTGGCTTGATGCCCATTAAAAAAAGAGCTATTTAATCTCATTTAAAAAATCTGTCATGTTCTCAAATTGAAAGTCTGCAAGATTCATTTTGGGGTTTGGTATATGGGTTTTTTCAGGAATACAAACCACAGCCATTCGTGCAGCTTTTGCAGCTATAATTCCGTTTAAAGAGTCTTCTATCACCAAACACTTTTCGGGTCTTACATTCATTTTTTTTGCAGCACTTAAAAATACAGCAGGATGTGGCTTTCCTTGTGTTTCTGTTTCTGCTGATTGAATGGCATCAAAATATTGTTTTACATCTAAAGTTTTTAATACGGCATCAATTAATTTTTGAGGTGATGAGGTTGCGAGACCTATTGGAGTTTTTAACTTTAAAAAGTCTAGTGTTTCTATAACTCCAGGCAAAGGGCATGATTGATGATGAATCAAATCTACCATTTTTGTAACAATATCTGTTTCAATCTCCTTAATTTCAGGGACCCAATTTTCTATGGGCTTCCAATAAGCAATGACTTCATCAATTCTTAATCCAACTGTTTTTTGAAAATCAGTTTTTTCTAAATTTGAGCCCAATGAAGAAAAAACATCTTGCATTGCAATCTTCCATAATGGCTCAGAGTCAACTAAAACACCATCCATGTCAAAAATAACTGCATCATAATTTGAAAGTTCAATCATCTTTTTTATTTATATTTCTAAAAATCTTCAATTTTGCAGATCCTAAAATTTTATGTTTTTCATTCGCTACATAAAGATCTCCATTAGATGAAAAAGCAATTGCTTCTTTTTGATTAAACTTAGGATATACTTTTTTAAACTCCTGCTTAAAAGATGATTCTGTCAAATGATACCCTATCAGCCTATTATAGGTTGACAAATAATAAATGCCATTAAAATATGTTCCTGCTGTATATGAATCTACAATCCACCCTCTTTTACCCGGAACAATAGAATCAAATAAAATCACATTGTTTAAACAGCCTTCACAAACTGGTATTTTATAAACATATGATTTGCCATTATATGGATTGCTGTTGCATTTTGAAAAAATCCATAGNTTTTGATTATGATAAAGCAATGATTCGGCATCAAATGTATTCTCTTTCTTTGATGGGGGNAAGTTTTTTTGATTGGGATATCTAATNCTTATAATTTGAGGANANGCTGTATCATTTTTNGAAATTTCAGAAGCATTTACTTTTAAAATTTGAAGGTTTTTTCTGTTGTTTCTATTATTTCCAAAATCAGCAATAAATAAATTTCCAAATTCATCTAGTTCAATATCTTCCCAGTCATTGTTTTTAACATTTAAAATAAGGCAAGAGTGAAGTATTTCCCCTTTTAGATTTAGGACATAAATCCTTGGATCATCTCCCCCATCATTATGAGCAAATAGTAATGAGTCATTATAAACCACAAGACCTGAAATTTCATTAAGCTCTTTTGGAAGTGAAAACTTATTCTTTTGAGCAAATAAAGAGCCAGAAATGAAGAAAAATAAAAAAAGAACTCCTCTAAAAATCATGACTATTATTTAATAAGCACACGCACAATTTCTATTCGTCTATCACTTACTTTTTCTATTATAAGTGTCGTTGATTCAGTAGTTATTGTCGCTCCCGAAACAGGTATTGTTTCTAATTTATTTATTATATAGCCACCAAGAGTTTCATATTCATCAGATTCCTTTATAGAAAAACAATACTCTTTGTTTAAGTAGTCTATATCAACCCTTGCAGAAAAACGATATTCATTCTCTGATATTTTCTCTTCTAAGAGTTCTTCTTTATCATGTTCATCCTCTATTTCACCAAAAATCTCTTCAATTACATCTTCAATGGTAACTAGTCCTGCTGTACCGCCATATTCATCAACAACAATTGCTATATTACCAGATTGTTTGGCAAACAACTTTAACAAATCACTTCCTGCCGTTGCAGAAGGCACAAATGAAATCGGAAGTAAAATTTGATTAATTGCTTTTGCACTTTTAAACAAGTCAAAAGAATGTACATAGCCAATAATATTATCAATAGATTCTCTGTAAACTATAATCTTAGACAAGCCTGTCTCAATAAATAATTCACTAAGTTTACCAATGTCACTATCAACATCAATTGAAATAATTTCGGTTCTTGGAATCATGCAATCTCTTGCTTTAACACTAGAAAAATCCAGTGCATTTTGAAGAATTTGAATTTCATTTCCAAGATGTTCTTCTTCATCAATTCGTTCATTTAAATCATTAATAAAATGTTCTAAATCAACCTTTCCAAAAATTTGTGGAGAATTCTCTTTATTTTCTTTTCCAATATTGAGAACCGTATCACTAATCAACAAAATCAACTTAGATGGCAAATACAATAAAACATGAACAATAAATAAAGGGTACCCGCCTAATTTCAAGGACCTATTGGGATTGATTTGAACAATGGTTTTAGGTAAAAACTCAGCCACAACAAGAACCAAAGCCGTTGATAAAACAGTTTTTAAAAATAAAACAACAGCAGCATTTGAAAAGCCCCAAACTCCTGTTACCAGTGGGTCTAATGTTTTTGCAGAAGCAACTCCGAATACAACCAAAGCTAAATTATTTCCAATTAAAATAGACGTAATTATAGTAGACTCATGATTGTAGAAATACGAGATCATTTTCCCCTTAATTGTTCCAGATTTTTTATCGAGCTCAACTTTAAGCCTACTAGATGAAAGGAAGGCCAATTCCATGCCAGAAAAAAACACAGAAAAAAGAAGTGAAATAATTATAATAATGAGTTCTGATCCAGACTGAAAAAGTTGCATAAATAAATTAATATCAGAAAGATACAAAAGAATGTTTAAAGAACATCATGCCCAATATCATTTCGGTAAAATGCATTATCAAATGAAATTTTCTTTATATTTTCATAAGATTTCTGCAGTGCTTTTTCAATATTTCTACCATAAGATGTGACAGCTAAAACCCTTCCCCCCTCGGTCTTAATAGAGGGTCCATCCGCTGATGTTCCAGCATGAAAAACAATACTATCAGCTATGGTATTTAACCCATAAATTTGCTTTCCCTTTTGATATTTCTTAGGGTATCCGCCAGAAACCATCATGACAGTCGCCGCGCTTTTGTCAAAAAACTGAATGTCTCTTTCTGATAAAGTATTGGTTCCAACACCCTCAAAAAGATCCAAAATATCAGATTTCAATCGAGGAATTACAACTTCTGATTCTGGGTCGCCCAACCTACAATTGTACTCTATAACATATGGATCATCTTTAACCTTTATTAAGCCAAAAAATAGAAAGCCTTTATATGATATCCCATCTTTTTTAAGCCCTTTAATTGTAGGCACAACAACTTGATTGATTACTTTATCATAAAAAGTTCCTTTTGCAAAAGGAACTGGTGAAACTGCACCCATACCACCAGTATTTAATCCTGTATCTCCCTCTCCTATTCTTTTATAATCTTTTGCCTCAGGTAGCATTTTATATGAATCTCCATCACAAATTACAAATACAGAAAGTTCTATTCCGTCCAAAAACTCCTCTATAACAACTTTACTTCCTGCTGAACCAAACTTATCGTCAGATAATATCTCTATTAATTCTCTTTTGGCTTCAGCTAATGAATCAATTATTAAAACTCCTTTACCAGCCGCCAAACCATCTGCCTTAAGAACATATGGTGGCTTCATTGACTCCAAAAAAGAGCATCCATTTTCAATTGTGTCTTTATTAAACACATTGTATTTTGCTGTAGGAATATTGTGTCTACCCATAAATGCTTTTGCAAAAGATTTGCTCCCCTCTAATTGGGCCGCCTCTTTTGTCGGGCCAATAACAGGAACTTTACTCAATATTTCATCAGCTATAAAGTAATCATGAATCCCCCGAACAAGAGGTTCTTCAGGACCAACAACAACAACATCAATTTTTTTATCAATAACAAACTCTTTAACTGCATCAAAGTCAGTGGGCGAGATGTTGACATTTTTACCATGCTGTCTTGTGCCAGCATTACCTGGAGCAATATAAAGCGCATCTAAAATTGAGCTTTGTGATATTTTCCAAGCCAATGCATGTTCTCTTGCGCCAGCTCCTAATAAAAGTACGTTCATAAATATTTATTGACAGTTATTTAAAAGAGAATTAAAAAGATCTTTTCCATCTTCATTTGCTAAACTTTCACTAGCAGCCCTTTCAGGGTGAGGCATCATTCCAAAAACATTTTTTTTCTGATTGCAAATGCCTGCTATATTTAATAATGATCCATTTGGATTTGCTTCTTCATTTATTGTTCCAGATTCATTACAATACTTAAAAATTATACCATCATGATCCTGGATTTTGTTGACAATATCTTTAGGAGCATAAAAGCGCCCTTCACCATGAGCAATTGGTATCTTATAAGATTTTTCTCTATTAAGGCCTTTGCTAATTGGAGCGGAAATGGATGATGGCTTTAGCCAAATATTTTTACAAATAAATTTTTGATTATTATTATGCAATAATGAGCCTTCTAATAAACCCGACTCAAGAAGTATTTGAAAACCATTGCAAATACCAAGAACATATCCTCCTTTTTTAGCATGATTGATTACTTCTTCCATTATTGGAGAAAATCTAGCAATAGCTCCAGATCTTAAGTAGTCCCCATATGAAAAACCTCCGGGTAAAACTATAAAGTCAGAGCCCTTTAAATCGGTTTCTTTATGCCATATGCTCTCAACTTTCTGCCCCATTTCATCCCTCAAAACACCAATCATGTCTTGATCACAATTAGACCCGGGAAATGTTATAACTCCAAATTTCATTTGTTATGTGAATAGATAAATTAAAAGAGCAAAATTAACTAAAAAGAGATGAACATTGTGAGCTAAATAAAAAAAGTTACAAACGAAAAAATCAAAAGAGCATAAAACAATATGGCTGTTGGCATAATCCATTTTTTTGAAACAAAACCATATGTAAAAACAAATGACAACGGAATAATGCAAATACTAAATATTGAACTACTATTATTGACAATTAACTCAACCAATCCCAAACCTATACCTATAACAACCCAATAAATCAGAATTGTAAATAATTTGCGAAGTTTCACAGTTGTTTTCTGCTCTTTTGTAAGTATTGCATATATACTAATCAAAATGAATAAAAAAAGAAACGCAAATAGAAATATAATCTCAGTGTTTAATGGATCATAATTAGTTTTCCCGAAAAATAAAAAGGATACTTTTGTGTTTTTTATATATGAGATAGCCAATAAATAAATAAATGGAACAATTAGTCCCGAAAGCATTAAAAAAAAATCCCTTAAAACAAATGGCTGAAATACTCTAATCATTATATACAGCAATGGAATACAGAAAATAAATGGATGGTAGAAACAACATGCAACACCAAACAGAAATGCAGCATTAAATATTTTACTATTTGTTAACTCTGCCTTTCTTAATCTTAGAAGCTCAGAAATTGCAAGAATAATAAAAGTATGAGTTATAAAAACATTATTTGTTAAATAAAAACCATTAAAAAAACTAACCAATACAATATACAAAAGCCCCGTTATGTAAGTGTTTTTTTCAATAAAATGATGGTGATTAAAAATCTTACTAATTAAAGTAGCGTTAATAAAAGCAAGAAATGGAGAAGCAAATACCGAAAACTTTTTATTTATCCATTGAAAAATAAATCCTTGCTGCTCACCATGACTTAATAGACTAACATCTGTATCAACAACATAAGTGTTTGTTAATGAATATATTAAAATTAAAAAAGGGAGGCCTATTAGCCAAGACATTCTATAGTCTAAAAAAAAACGAATCACGATACAAAGTTAGTTTTTTTTTAAAGTTTTTTTTTATTTGAAACATAAAATAATGTATATTCGTGCTCCTTTTTGTAAACCAAAAACCAAAAAATAGATTATGAGTTCATCTAAAACTAAAACAAGATTTTCAGATAAAGAACTTCAAGAGTTTAAAGACTTAATCAATAAAAAAATTTCTGAAGCAAAAGAACATTATAATATGTTGGTTGGTTCATTATCTCATACTGATGACCACGGAACCGATGATACTGGTCGAACTTTCAATATGATGGAGGACGGCTCTGAAACTCTTTCTAGAGAGGAATTGGCACAATTGGCTTCTCGTCAAGAAAAATTCATTATGAATCTTAACAATGCCCTCAGAAGAATTGAAAATAAAACTTATGGCATTTGTCGTGTTACAGGCAAGCTTATTAATAAGGAAAGACTAAAACTCGTTCCACATGCGACAATGAGTATAGAAGCCAAAAATGCTCAAAACAGCTAGAATTTAAGTGAAAAAAAAAGTCGCAATTGTTGGATTAATTGTTTTATTGATACTCTTATTCGATCAGTTAATTAAAATTTACACCAAAACAAACTTTTCCCCTTATGAATCCACCCCTTTGATTGGAGATTGGTTTGTTATGGAGTATATAGAAAATCCAGGAATGGCTTTTGGAACTAAATTTGGCTCAAAATTTTGGCACAAACTATCTTTAAGTTTATTTAGAATTATTGCAATAATTGGGATTTGCTATTTCTGGTATCAACAAGCTAAGAAAAACGCAAAAACTGAATTTTTAATAGCTTTAGGTTTAATTTTTGCTGGAGCAACGGGCAACTTAATCGACTCAATTTGTTACGATTACTTTTTTGTTTTTGACCCTTGCTTTCCTTTTAATATAATGGAGGGGTCAAATAATTTTCAAAACTGTATGGGTCTGAAAATGGAGGTTAGAAACTCAGGCTTTCTTATGGGAAATGTTGTTGATATGTTTAAATTTCATGCTTTTTGGCCTTCTTGGGTTCCATGGCTAGGTGATAGAGAGGTTTTTCCTGCTATATGGAATGTAGCAGATGCATCAATAACTTGTGGCGTTCTATTAATTTTTATTCGTCAAAAATCATATTTTAAATAAATAAATTTACTTTTGGCCTTAATGGATTCTCTAACTCAGATTATCTTAGGGGCATCAGTTGCAGAAGCTGTAGCTGGAAAAAAAATGGGCAATAAGGCTGCTTTCTTTGGAGCAATCGCCGGTACCATTCCTGATCTTGATGTTTTTTTGAGGTCCTTTTATCATCCAATAGAAACCGTGCTTATACATCGTGGATTTAGCCATTCCATTCTGTTTTCTATAATAGTTTCTCCCGTACTTGCTTGGATATTATTTAAGCTATACAAAAAAAGATACCCATATAAAACATGGCTGCTTTTGTTTTTTCTTGGAATAGTTACCCATCCTATTCTTGATGCTTTTACGAACTATGGAACGCAATTATTTTGGCCTTTTAATACACGTGTATCATTTAATACAATTTTTGTATTAGACCCTCTTTATACTGTCCCTTTTGGCCTTTGTTTACTTATTTGTTTGTTTATTTCAAAACAAAAAGCTCTAAGACATAAAATAAATAAAATTGGCTTGATTTATTCTTCTTTATATTTGCTTTGGGGTGTTTGTATTAAACTGTTTATCCTCTCTGATGCCAAAACCATGATGAGGCCTGGTCATGAAAATAAAATCAAAACCGTGGTTGTAAAACCAATGCCTCTTACAACATTCTATTGGTCTATTCTTACTGAGGAAGAAGATCAATATAGAATCGGATACAAGTCTCTTTTTTATAAATTTCAGGAAAAAGATATTGAATCAATTTCAAAAAAAAATGCTTTTTTAATAAAAGACCTTAAATGGAAAGGGAAGAATTATAACAAAACACTTACTTTGTTTTGTGGGGATTTTGGGTTTGCTGAAAAAAGAACAAATGGATTAACCTTTTATAATTTAAGATTTGGAACAGCTAGCATGCTAACTCAAAAAAAATACAAACGACCTGTTTTTGGATTTGAATTTGAAACAAACTCAAAAAATGAGATCATTAAAACAAACCCTTTAAAACCAGGAAAGTCTTTTAAAGAAATAAATACTCTTTTTTATTTTAATAAGATCTTTCGAAACTAAATCTCTTTTGAAAAGAGCGAAAATCACCAAATTAATACGAACTAATACTTAGTTTGATAGGAAAAACACTTAGTCTTTACTAAGCATGATTATTGATTTTAATCATTGATTCTTTTTTTTTTTATTTCACCTTTTTTGAATACCTCACTTTTGACCTCATAAAAACAAAAAAAATGGAAAAAGAGGTTACAGAACACAAAGAATTTAGCAATGTAAAAATGGAAGCATTGGTTGATTGGGTTAAATATTGGGACAAATTTAATGTCGAATTATATTATAAATTAATGAAATAAAAAAAAATGAAAAAGAAAGAATTATTAATTGGATTATTTGCATGTTCGACACTCTTTATTTTGAGTGCATGTAAAACAACAAAACACGAGTCAAATGTTAATACTAGTCAAACTGAAAAAGTAAATGATGGTGAATTTGTTGACTATTATGAAAGCGGTAAAGTTTGGCTAAAGGGAAGCTATAAAAATAATTTGCAGGATGGCATGTTTATAGAATACTATGAAAACGGGGCGGTTCGAATTGAAGAGAAATATTTAAACGGAGAAAGATCAGGACAATATATCTCATACTTTAAAAATGGACAGATAGAATCCAAAGGAATGTTTAAGAATGGATTAGAAGAGGGGAATTGGAACTATTATTATGCTGATGGAAAACCTGAAAAAAATATCAACTTTTTAAATGGTCAACTTCATGGAAAATATGAATTCATGTGGAGTAACGGAGCAATAAAAAGAACTGGTGAATTTTCAAAAGGAAAAGTTAAATCAACCATTGAATTTTACAACAGCAATGGCACTCTTAATTCAAAGATAGATCAGAAATCAGCAGAAAAACAAGGATTACAATTTATATAAGATAGTAGTTTGGTGGGTTTGGCACAATTCATTGTTGTTTAATCAATGAATTACACACCAAAAAAAGGCGATCTTTCGATCGCCTTTTTCTTTTTTAATGAGAAATTAAGCCATATTTCTTTGTGTGAATTTTTCATTTTCAATAAATAAAAGGTCATTTATTTCTATTTCTGAAATATGCTTTTTTTGACCTTTATCTACATAAAACCGGCTCATTATTTTCCCCTCTATAGCAATATATGAGTTGAAATTTTGAATTGTTTTTACTACAGACAGCCATTTGCCCCAAGCACATAATAAATGATAGTCTTTTCTAACCATGCTATTGCCTGCTGCATCAAGATAATGCTCTTTAGTGCAAATGTTAAATCTAGCAATCTTTTTGCCATTTTCTAAGGTTAGATATTTTGGTTCCGAGCACATTTGCCCTATTAAATTAACATAATTCATATCCTTACATTTATTAATTACACCAATGACTTCTGTAAATCCTTAATTATTAAGAATTCATTTGCCTCTATGTGTGTTGCATACCTTTTGTCTCCATCTTTTGTCTCATAAGATTGATTTACAAGGCGCCCTTCAACAAGAACCTCCTGACCCTTATTTATTTTTTGACTCATTATTTCTGCTGTTTTACCCCACGCATTAATTGTGTGCCATTGTGTGAGCTCATTCCACTCCCCATTTTTATCTTTATATGACTCATTTGTAGCGAGTGAAAAGCGTATTAATGTTTTGCCTGAATCAAATGCTTTAACTTCTGGTTGCATTCCTATTCTTCCTATTAAACTTACTTTGTTTTTTAATTTGTTTATGTGTATTGTATTTTTTGTTTAAACTATTTTTGTGTCCTAAAGCAATTATTCATTGATTGACACTGCAAATGTCACAACACAGCATCCACTTATTCGGTTAATTAACGTTTAGTGTCGA
>NZQU01000111.1 GCA_002696025.1 Crocinitomicaceae bacterium | reverse complement strand
TACCTAATGACCTTTTGGCAACCGATACAGTAAATGGTTCATTTAAATTGTCACATTCCTTTAAAAGCTGAATTGCATCAATTCTAAGTGAATCTAGATTATTTCTTAAATAATAATTCCAATTATCAATTGAGTGAATTGTTTTAAAATATTGAGTATTGGATAAATCACTTTGAGTTGAACATTGAAAAGACAAAAGCAAAAACAAGAAACAAATTAAAAAAGAAAACGATTTATATAAAGATGAAATTAAAAACACAATAAAATCTAAATATATTTATTATCTATGATAGATTATTTAATTTTAATAATTAATCAATAAATATATAAGTGCTTATTCTTTAGAAATGATAAATAAACATAAATTAGACAATCTTGGTACTTGTATCCAACTTCAAAAGGACAGCCCTCTCTTCACTGAAGGACAAAAACCCAAAGGAGTTTATAAAATTATAAGTGGTAAGATTAAAATTTTCACAATTGGTCATGAAGGAAAAGAGCACATCATTAACATATCCTCAGAAAATGATATTATAGGATTTAGATCAATGCTCAGTGAAGAAACATATAAAGTATCTGCAAGTTCACTTGAAAATTGTGAAATAAGATTTATTTTAAGACATACATTTATGACCTTAATGGAAACAGATTCAATTTTTAGAAATAACATTATCAAAATGCTCTCTAAAGAATTAGGAGATCGAGCCCTTTATGTCACTACAATGTCTCAAAAAACTGCTCGTGCAAGACTTGCAGTATCGCTTATACAATTATTCAACTTGTATAATGGACCTATAAACCTATCTAGAGATGATTTAGCAAATTTTGTTGGCACGGCTACCGAAAACCTAATAAGGCTATTGAAAGACCTTAAAACAAAAGAAGTTATTGATACCAAAGGAAGGTTAATCTACATTAAAAAATTAAATGAATTGAAAATAATATCGAATGATTAATCTAAACAACAATAAATTTTGAAAGAGTTATTAAAACGATATTTAAATTTCTCATTAATTATTAGCATTATATCTGTAATTCTGATGATTTCAGAATTGGGATTTGATGTACCTGAATGGTATAAAATCATTATCTCATATATTTATTTAATAACCCTTGGTTTTGGATCTATAGGCATTATTATAAGGTACTTCGGGTTTCAAATACCTAAAATACATATTCTTCTTTCTGACCTTCTGATTCTAACCATTTTTGGGTTTAGTTTATACAACTCTTTTTATGATATCATTGATCATTATCAAAAGGCATTTATACTTTTTGCAATTACAATCTTGTTTTTACGTGAATTATCAAACATAAACTTTCAATACAAAAAATCTTTTAGCAATCCAGCTCAATTATTTATTATCAGTTTTTTAATATTGGTTTTATTCGGCAGCTTTTTATTATACCTTCCAAATGCTACTCACCAAAATATTAAGTTCTTAGATGCACTATTCACCTCGGTAAGTGCGGTTTGTGTTACTGGACTTTCAACAGTCGATATTGGCTCTACATATACACTATTCGGACAAAGTATTTTATTATTACTAATTCAACTAGGCGGTCTTGGTATCATGACCTTTGCCAGTTACTTTAGTTTCTTTTTTAAAGGAGGAACCTCATATCAAAACAGGCTAACTTTAGGAAATATTACAAACTCTCAAGAAATAGGTAAAGTATTCAGCACAATAAAAAACATTATTCTTGTTACTTTTATCTTTGAATTGATAGGTACGGTTAGCATCTATTTTTCGATAAATCCAAATGATTTCTCTTCAGAATTTGAAAGAATTTACTTCTCTTTTTTCCATAGCATCTCTTCTTTTAACAATGCTGGCTTTTCAACTTTACCGAATGGTTTGTATGAATTGACATATCGTTTTAATTATTCACTTCACTTAATTATAGCCTTTCTATTTATTTTAGGAGGACTTGGTTTCCCAATAGTATTTAATATTTTTAAATATCTTAAGTATTTAATTCTTAGAGGAGTTAATTACTTTTTAAGAAAGAAAAAGTATCATCATATGCCTTGGATTCTGAACCTTAATTCAAGATTAATTTTATTCTCATCATTTATATTAATTGTTTTTGGAACTTTTTTCATTTTCATATTTGAATACAATCACAGTCTTGCAGAGCATGATTTTTTGGGTAAATTATCAACTGCCTTTTTTAGTGCCACAACACCCAGAACGGCTGGATTTAATACAATTGATATGGCCAGTCAAAGTTTCCCCACAATTATGATCTTGATTTTACTAATGTGGATAGGAGCCTCACCTGCATCTACTGGTGGCGGTATCAAAACAAGCACATTTGCACTTGCAACTCTCAACATTATAAGTATGGCAAAAGGCAAAGATCGAATCGAAGTTTTTGGTAGAGAAATTTCCAACAATTCAATAAGAAGAGCCTTTGCTGCTATTTCATTATCTTTAATGGTGATAGGAGTCTCAATTATTTCAATTGCTGCAATGGAACCAAACCTTCCTTTTTTACATATTGTTTTTGAATCCTTCTCTGCTTATAGCACAGTTGGTCTATCTATGGGTATTACAACTGAATTAAGCTCAATTAGTAAATTTATATTAATGTTTGTCATGTTTATCGGTCGTGTAAGCATGCTTTCAATTCTAATTGCCTTATTTAAACAAGTTAAATTTTCAAATTATCAAACACCCAAAGAAGAAATTTTAATAAATTAGATTATGAAATGTATTGTTATTGGTATGGGAAGCTTTGGAGCTGCACTTGCAATTAAGCTAACTGAAAATGGAAATGAAGTAATAGGCGTTGATAATTCAATGCAAAGAGTTGAAATGCATAAAGATCAAATATCTCACGTAATCTGTCTAGATGCTACAGATCAACACGCTATTTCTAATTTACCTATTGCAGATTCTGACATTGTTATTGTCGCTATAGGAGAAAACCAAGGAGCAAATATTATGGCAACAGCTGCAGTAAAAAATTTAAATGCCAAAAGATTAATTACTAGAAATGTAAATCCTCTTCAAGAAAATGTTTTACTAGCAATGGGATTGGATGAAATTATTAATCCAGAGGTAGAATCTGCTGATAGACTTGCAAAAAAACTATGTCTAACAGGTCTTGTTGATTCATTTGAACTTGATAAAGACTACAGTATTGTTGAAATTGAGACGCCTTCAAAATACATCAATAAAACACTTGAAGAGATCAATTTTAGGAAAGTTCACAATCTTGTCATTTTAACCACTATAAAAAAAATGAACAAAAGTCTTTTGGGTATTTCAATTAAGAAAAAATATGTTAATGGTGTAGCAACTCCGTCAACTACTTTAAATAAAGAAGACATTCTTGTTATATACGGTCATAACAAGGACATTAAAAAAATGCTTAACTCATAAAAATTAAATAAACTGAATTATCTATAAAAATAACGTCTTTCTTTTTTTTAATTTACTTTTCTTTTTTCCTTATCTGAATTCGCAGAATACTATAAATATTAATTCTGGATTTAATTTTTCAGTTTTAATTAAACTTTCAAGCCACCAAACTCAGTATGGATTTAAGCTAAACACTTTTGTATTACTTGACCATTTTCAATTTAACACCGAATCTATTTTCTCTTATTACCCAAGAAATATTGGTCAAAGAAAAAGGATGTTTGAAAACAAAAATAGTATCGGTATTGTAGGCTTATTTGGTAATTCAAAAACCTCTTCAGACTATAGCTATAGCTGTATACAGCATCAATCCCTCAAAAAATACGGAATCGCCTATTCATATATATGGTATCGTGACAATCAATCTACTTCCCAAAAATCAGGCGCTATTGGCATCCATATTAATCGCATAAGTATTTTACATGAAAATGATTTCTTTTCAGGATTTGGAAAAGATCGATTTAGAACTGGGGACATAACACTTTGCTTTCAGGACTCACTTATGAAATATATAAGTGGAATTCAACTCTGGACTGGGGAAACGAGTGGCACAAGAGTCAAAGAAAAAAATGAGTCTAAATCAATTAAGAGATACAAGGATCTATCTAGCCTTCCCTACGGAAGAACCAGTAATGGAATCTTTTTTTTAGGAATTTCTAACAACATTTATTTAAATAATAATTTAAATATAAAAGTGGGTTGGGATAGCGAGCAAATAAGACATTTAATTCAAAACAAAATACTTCATGATTTTCCATTATTACCAAATAGTAATAAAACACCCTATTATCCTAGACTTGATTCTAATGGCTTCCCTACATTTGAAAAAGAAAATATAAAAAAACCAAGATTTTATTACTCATTTGATTTAAATGGAATCTAATTTACATTCCGGGCATTCCTCCACCCATATTTTTCATTTGGCCCATTAAATTGGACATATTTCTAGGGTTTTTCATCAATTTCATCATTTTTTTCATATCATTAAATTGCTTTAATAATTTATTTAATTCATTGACGTTTGAACCACTTCCTCTTGCTATCCTGTTTTTTCTTGAGGTATTAAGTAATCCTGGATTTGATCTTTCATCAGGAGTCATGCTTAAAATCATGGCCTCGATATTCTTAAATGCATCATCAGGAACATCAACACCTTTAAGGGCTTTTCCCATTCCTGGGATCATGCCCATTAAGTCTTTGACATTACCCATTTTCTTAATTTGCTGTAATTGACTTAAAAAATCATTTAAATCAAATTGATTTTTCATGATTTTCTTCTGAAGCTTNCTAGCTTCTTTTTCATCAAATTGTTCNTGAGCTTTTTCNACAAGAGAAACAACATCACCCATTCCAAGNATTCTGTCTGCCATTCTTTGAGGATAAAAAACATCTAAGGCATCCATTTTTTCTCCAGTACCAACAAATTTAATTGGTTTATTAACAACAGATTTAATTGACAATGCTGCCCCTCCCCTTGTATCACCATCTAATTTTGTCAAAACAACACCATCAAAATCAATTCGATCGTTAAATGTTTTAGCAGTATTAACAGCATCCTGCCCAGTCATGGAATCAACTACAAATAATGTTTCAGAGGGATTGATGGTATTCTTAATACTTTCAATCTCATTCATCATTTTTTCGTCAACAGCTAACCTACCAGCAGTATCAATAATAACAACGTTAAATGAATTACTTTTTGCATGTTTAATAGCTGATTCAGCTATTATAACAGGATTTTTCTCTTCTTTATTTGAGTAAACTTCAATATCGAGTTGCTCACCCAATACATGAAGCTGATCAATTGCTGCAGGTCGATAAACATCAGCAGCAACTAGCAAAACTTTTTTTGATTTTTTATTTTTAAGGTAATTGGCAAGTTTACCACTTAAGGTAGTTTTACCAGAACCCTGAAGTCCTGACATTAAAATTGTAGAAGGATTCCCTGAAAGGTTAATTGATTCTTCATTACCTCCCATTAACTCTGTCAACTCTTCATGACAAATTTTAGTCATCAATTGCCCAGGTGAAACAGCAGTCAAGACATTTCTACCAATGGCTTTTTCTTTTACGTTATTTGTGAATTTTTTTGCTGTTGAAAAATTAACATCAGCATTAAGCAATGCTCGCCTAACCTCCTTAAGCGTCTCTGCAACGTTAATTTCAGATATTTGACCTTGACCTTTAAGAACCTTAAATGCTCTTTCAAATTTTTCAGATAAATTTTCAAACATAATGTAAAATATAAGTTTGCAAATTTACTGAATTTTCATCAATATTTTATGAAGGGATTGTTGAGTTTTTATCATCATTAATTTGAGACTTAGAAATGCGTCTAATTTTGATATTAAGAGTAGCCATCAAAACGGTCATAAAGGGACTAATCAAATTAAAAAAACAATAAATCCAATAATGACCTGTTGCGACACCAAGAACGCCAGAGTGATAAGCTCCACATGTATTCCATGGGAATAAAACAGAAGTCACTGTTCCTGAATCTTCAAGTGTTCTGCTTAAATTTTCAGGCTTTAAACCATTTTCTTTGTAACTATCAGCAAACATTCTTCCAGGAACTACAATAGCTAAATACTGATCTGATGCAGTAGCATTAAAAAATATACAAGTAGCAGCAGTTTTAGCTACTAATACAGATGTTTTCTCTATTGTACTAATTACACTAGATGTTATCTTTTTTAGCATTCCAGTAACTTCCATTGCACCACCAAAACTCATTGAACATAAAACCAACCATATCGTATTTAACATTCCACTCATTCCTCCAGTAGACAAAAGCTTATTCATGGATTCATTTCCTGTTTCAAGATTAGATTCTGATGCAATACTTGAAAAAAATGTTGTGTATGAAGATTCTAAATAGTTATCATATATACCAGAAAGTTGATTTACAATTTGTGGTTGGGCAATAATTGCTGTAATTGCTCCTGCAATTGTACCGATAAAAAGTGCTGGTAGAGCATCTACTTTCATGATAATAAGACCTATTACAATTATTGGAACAATAAATAAAATAGGAGAAATATAAAAAGCACCGTCAATAAGATCCAGCATATGCTCTACCCCTTTTGCATCTGACTGGGAGTCTAATGAAAAGCCAATAATTGTAAAAATCAAGAGTGTAATAATCAAGGTTGGGATGGTTGTATACATCATATATCTTATATGAGTAAATAAATCAGAACCAGCCATAGCCGGTGCCAAATTTGTTGTATCAGAAAGAGGAGACATCTTGTCCCCAAAATAAGCACCTGATATAATGGCACCCGCAATCATTCCTTCACTTATACCCATTACACTTCCAATACCTAATAACGCAACCCCAACCGTTGCAACAGTGCTCCATGAGCTTCCTGTTGCCAAAGCAACAATAGCACTAATTATACAAGATGCAACTAAAAAGTAGCTTGGATTTAATATTTGTAAGCCATAATAAATCATTGTTGGAACAACGCCTGAAATCATCCATGTTCCACTTAAAGCACCAATAATCAATAGGATTAGTATTGCACCTAAAGAAGATTTAATACTTTTAACAATACCTTCTTGTATATCTTTCCACTTAAAACCCAATTTAAT